>NZ_JBSFVR010000061.1:0-27703 GCF_053592415.1 Streptomyces sp. NPDC002690
GCCGCCTGCGCGGACCGGGTCGCCGCCAGCAGGTCGGGCACCACCGGTCCGGCGACGACCGGACCGGCCGCGTACGGGCCGATCAGGCCCCTCGCGACCTGGAGCGGGTTGTCGCTGCCGCCCGCGATGACCACCAGGCGATTGCCCAGCACTCCGGTCAGCACCTGCACCTTGGAGCCCCGCGCCGCGCGCCGGATGGCCTCGACCGTCAGCTCGCTGTCGCCGTCCGGGGCGGTACCCAGGATCACGCAGACGTGCTCGGGGGAGTTCCAGCCGAGGGCGGCGGCCCGGGAGATCGCCCCCTCGTCCGCCTCGCCGGACAGGACCGCGTTGACCACGAGCGATTCGAGCCGGGCGTCCCACGCGCCGCGCGCCTCGGCCGCCTGCGCGTACACCTGGGCGGTCGCGAAGGCGATCTCCCGGGCGTAGACGAGCAGGGCCTCACGCAGTACCGACTCGTCACCCGGTGCGGCGACCTCGTCGATCGCCGCTTCCATGACCTCGATCGTCGTACGGACCATCTCGACCGTCTGCCGCAGGGTGATCGCCCTGGTCAGCTCGCGCGGGGCCGTACCGAAGACATCGGTGGAGATCGCCTGCGGGGTCTCCGGATGCCGGAACCATTCGGTGAAAGCCGCGATGCCCGCCTGCGCCACCAGACCGATCCAGGACCGGTTCTCCGGGGGCATCGCCCGGTACCACGGCAGCATCTCGTCCATGCGGGCGATGGCGTTCGCCGACAGCCGGCCGGAGGACTGCTCCAGCCGTTTCAGGGTCGCGGCATGCAGATGGGCGTCTTTGGCGGCGCGCTGCGCGGGATCGGGTCGGGGCACGGAGACAAGACTGCCTTATCCGGGCAGAGGGGCGGAGGGGCGGGGCGGGTGCGGGGCCCCGGGGACGTCGTCGTACGGCCGGGTTCCGGCCATTCCGGGGCGGGGCGGCCTTCCGGCGCCCGGCTACGGTGGGGGCGTGATGTCCGTACACCGCGCGCAGAGCCGGTACGAGGGCGGGGACCGGGCGGCGGGGACCGAGTCCCGGCACGCCTTCTCCTTCGGCTCCTTCTACGACCCCGACAACCTGCGCTTCGGCGCGATCCTCGCCTGCAACGAGGAGCGGCTCGCCCCCGGCGCGGGCTTCGACGAACACCCTCACAGCCACACCGAGATCGTCACGTGGGTGGTCGAGGGCGAGCTCACCCACCGCGATTCCGCCGGTCACACCCGGGTGGTGCGCCCCGGTGACGTCCAGCACCTCAGCGCGGCGGCCGGGGTCCGGCACGTCGAACGCAACGACGGAGACGTGCCTCTGGTGTTCCTCCAGATGTGGCTGGCGCCGCTGGAGGCCGGCGGCGAGCCCGCGTACACCGTCGTCCCCGGCATCGCCGACTCCACCCCGTACGCCCTGCCCGCGGCCGGGGCGATGCTGCACGTACGCCGGCTCGCGCCGGGCGAGCGCGCGGCGGTCCCGGACGCGGTGCGGGCGTACGTCCACGTGGTGGGCGGCGAGGTGGACCTCGGCGGCGAACGCCTCGGGCCGGGCGACTCGGCCCGGATCACCGGGGCCGAGGGGCTGGAACTGCGGGCGGAGAGCCCGGCCCAGGTGCTGGTCTGGGAGCTGGCGGGCTGACGGGGCCCGCCGCCGGCCCGCCCGTCAGGCGGCGGGTGTCCTGAAGTAGTGGCCCCGGCCCAGGTCTTCGAGGAGACCGGGGCCGGTCGGCCGCCAACCCAGCAGGGCGCGGGTGCGCTCTCCGGTGGCCGGGCTGTCGAGGGCGAGGAGGTCGGCGAGCCAGGCGAAGTGCTCGGCGGCGTCGGCCGGTTCGACCGGGACCACGGGCAAGCCGAGGTGATCGCCGATCACCTCCGCCACCGCCCGGATCGGCACCCCCTCGTCGGCGACGGCGTGCAGGGTCGAGCCCGCCGGTGCGCCTTCCAGCGCGAGGCGGAAGAGGCGCGCGGCGTCGTCCCGGTGCACGGCGGGCCAGCGCTGGGTGCCGTCACCGACGTACCCGGAGACCCCCTTCGCGCGGGCGGTGGCCACGATCGCGGCGAGGAAGCCGTGGTCGCCGTCGCCGTGCACGGTCGGCGGCAGACGGAGGACGCAGGCGCGGACGTTCCGCTCCGCGAGGGCGAGGGTCGCGTGGGCGTTGGTCAGCCGACTCGCCGGTCCCGTCGCCGGAACACCCGCGCCTTCCGCGCCTCCTTCGGTGGGCGGCTGCCCGTCCGCCTCGGTGGCGACCCGGCCGGGGGCCAGGCCGAGAATCCCGGAGGCGATGACCAGGGGACGGGCCGAACCTGCGAGCGCCTCGCCGAAGGCGTCGATGGCGAGACGGTCCGCCTCGGCGGCGGCCCCGAACCTGCCGCTGAACGCCAAGTCGTGCCTGAACGCGAGGTGGATCACGCCGTCCGCCTCGGCGGCCGTGTCGCGCAGGACGCCGAGGTCGTCGAGCGAGCCGCGCCGCACCTCGGCGCCCGCCTTGGCGAGCGCGTCGGCGGCATCGTCCGAGCGGGCGAGCCCGATCACCTGGTGACCTGCGGCTACGAGCTCCGGAACGACTGCCGAGCCGATCCAGCCGGACGCGCCGGTGACGAATACACGCATGGGAGAGCCTCCAGAGGGCTGGTGCCGGGACGAATCGATGTCAGTGACTGTCGTCATGATTGTCACGGTACACCTGATGTCAGGTGCTGTCATCGCGTCGATGTCAGGCACTGTCGTCGCGTAGGATCGCGGCATGGGCAGATGGCAACCGAACGCGCGCGAACGTCTGGAACAGGCGGCGATGGAGCTTTACGGCGAGCACGGGTTCGACCGGACCACCGCAGCGCAGATCGCCGCCCGCGCCGGGCTCACCGAGCGGACGTTCTTCCGCCACTACGCGGACAAGCGCGAAGTCCTGTTCGGGGGTGCGCCCCTGCTCGAACACGCCTTCGTGGACGCCCTCGTGGCCGCCCCGGCCACGGCCACCCCGATCGACGCGATGGCCTCGGCGCTGGAGAGCGTCGGCGCGTTCTTCGCCGACCGCCACGCGTTCGCCCGGCAGCGTCAGGCCGTCATCGTGTCCAGCGCCGAACTGCGCGAGCGTGAACTCATCAAGCTCGCCAACCTGTCTGCCGCGCTGGCCGTGACCCTCCGCGAACGAGGCGTACCGGACCCCGCCGCGAGCCTCACCGCCGAGGCGGGGCTCGCGGTCTTCAAGGTCGGTTTCGAAGGCTGGGTGGCCGGGGACGGGGGCCGCCCGCTGGTCGACTTCCTGCGGGAGTCCCTGGACGGGCTCAAGGTGGTCGTGACGGGGGAGTGACGCCCCCGCGTCCCGCCGATGGTCCCGGGCGATCCAGCGGCCCGCGGTGTTCTCGTACGGCTGTCGCCACCAGCGTCTGAAGATCGCCGACGGAAGACCGGAACCGGGGCCGTGGGTGAGGTCAACCCGCGGCGCCCGGACAGAGAACGGGTTCTCCCCACCGGGCCGGGTCGTCATGGGAACCGCTGTGCCCGGCCACCGGGCAGGGGGCATCCGAAACCAGCAAACTCTGGGGGGAGTTGATGGTCAGTGACGCGATGGGCGGCCCAGGCCGGGCGGTTGCCCGCAGGTGGGGGAAGAAGGTGAACAGTCCGGCGAGGGCGGTCCGCAGCTGAAGGCGGGCGAGCGGGGCGCCGAGACAGTAGTGGGGGCCGCGCCCGAAGGCGAGGTGGCGTGGCGGCGCGCTCCCGGTGAACCGGTCCCCGGCGGTACGGCGGGGGTCCAGGTTGGCGGCCGTGTAACAGAGCAGAAGGGCGTCGCCCTCGCGGACCCGCTGCCCGCCCAGCGTCACGTCCCGGCGGGGGAAGGCGAAGGGCAGGGCGAAGACGCTGGAGTCGTACCGCAGGGCCTCCTCCACCACGTCCTCCCAGGACACCTCACCGCCCAGGACACCTCGCAACCGGTCGGGATGGCCCAGCAGGGCCCGGACGGCGTTGACGAGAGCGGCGACCGTCGTGTCGAATCCGGCGGCGAGGAAGAGCCAGAGGGTGTCCTGCGCCTCCTGCCGGGTCAGCGCGCCGGTCTCCACGGACCGGGCGAGATCCGCCACCAGGCCGCCCGACCCGTCCGGACGTTCCAGGAGGTCTCCGAGAAACCCACGGATCTCGGCACTCAGCCGGCGGGACTCGTCCGGGGTGAGAGCCGCCCGGGAGAGGGCGCGGTGCACCAGGGAACTTGCCGCCGCACGTTCCGCCGCCGGGACACCGAGGAGCGAGCAGAGCACGTCCAACGCCAGCGGGAGCGCGAAATCCGCCCGCAGGTCGAAGGGGCGCCCGGCCGCGAGCAGCCCGGCGAGCAGCCGGCCGACGGCGCTCTCCACCTCCGGCCGCAGCCGACGGATGCGCCCGGGAGTGAAGGCCGAGACCGCCGTACGCCGGAGCCGGGTGTGGTCCGCACCGTCGGCGGTGAGCATCCACTGCCGGTTCAGATGGTCGGTCATGGGCCAGTCCGGCGGGATCTCCCCGTCCCGCAGCGCCCGGAAGTGCAGCGGGGACCGCGAGAACAACGGGTCGCTCAGCACCGTTTCCAGTTCGTCGTAGCCGACCACGGCCCAGCAGTCGACGCCTCCCGGCCACTGGGCGGGAACGACGCTGCCGTACGCGTGGAGCGCTGTGGCCTGCTCACGCAGGTCCGCGCGGGGGTCGAGGAGGACGCGGGACACGGGGTGCCTTCCGGTGGAGGAGTCGAGCGGGCAGGAGGACGGCAACGAATCGATCGCGTGCAGTCGCCCTGTGACCGTGTCGCGCCGAGGTGCCCGGCGGCAAGTGCGCAGAGCGCGCGCCGTGGCCGAATCAGGAGCGGTCACGGCGCGGCACGGGTCGCGCGTACCCGGGACCAGGACTCGCGAAGGTTCCGGGGACAGTAGCTCCGGCGTCCCGCTCGCTCTTCGCGCGAGGCCGGCGGGGGAGAAGACCGGTCGCGGCGTGGGTGGCCGGCGCCCAAGTCGTTCCACCGCCTGGTGACTTCGTGGGCGAGCCGGCCGGGGCGCTTCGCTATGCTCCGCGCCCATGAAGCGCAGACGGTCCAAGAAACTGTCCAGGGATCTGGTCGGAGCGGCCTCTACCGGTAACGCGGCACGGGTCCGCACCCTGCTGCGCGCCGGAGCCGACCCGAGGACGGCCGACTCGGACGGCACCACACCGCTCTACGCGGCGGCGGTCCAGGGCGACGCGGAGGCGGTCGGCATCCTCCTGCGGGCCGGTGCCGCCCCGGACACCGAGAGCGGCGGCCCCGGCAGTGAGGGAACACCCCTGTGCGCAGCGGCCTGTTGGGGACACTCGGATGTCGTACGCGCGCTCCTGGCCGCAGGCGCGGTTCCGGATCTCCGTGAGGACCACGGCACCGGGCGGACGCCCCTCGAATGGGCGATGGCCGGGCCCTGGCCGGAGACGGTCGCGGTGCTGGAGAGTGCGGGGGCGTGCCGTTCGGACGAGGTCGGACGCCGGGCGCAGGGCCACCCAGATGGTTGCTGACGCGGGTTGAAGTGAGGGCTCGACTACCGGAGCCCGTCCACGAACGCCTGCCAGGCGACCGGGCCGACGGTCACGACCGGACCGTCCGGGACCTTGCTGTCGCGGACCGGTACGGAGCCGGTGAGGCAGCCGTCGGCCACTTCGAGGCAGTCGCCGCCAGTGCTGCCGCTGTAGCTGGATTTACGCCATGGCGAGCTCCTCGGACCCGGTCCCAGCTCCATAACGCTCCTTCATTACGCGGCAGATCAGCGCTGCCGACTCCTCGATGGAAAGAGCGGAGGCTTGCAGGTGAGCGTATCGGAGCGATGCCTCTCGGACGGTCTCGGAGCTGGCGGTCATGTGGCCGGAGATGAGGTCTTCCGTGTAGATGATGTCCGGATCGTCGTCGAAGCGAAGGAGATTGAACGCCCCGTCCAGGCCGGCATGTTCGCCTGCTGCGAAGGGCAGCACCTGGATGCGCATCCAGCGTTGGCTGATGAGATCCAACAACTTGGCGAGTTGGCTTCGCATGACCCGACGCCCTCCGATCGGGCGGGTGAGCACCGCCTCGTCCAGGATGACCCAAGCGAGCGGCGGCTGCTCCCGCTCCAGGATGCGTTGGCGCTCCATCCTCGCCGCCAGCAGGCCGTCCAAGTCCTCGGGCATGCCGGTCGCCAGGACCGCCCGCGCGTACTCCTCGGTCTGGAGGAGTCCGTACACCACCTGTGACTGGTAGGTGGAGATGTACGTCGCCCGCGACTCCATCTCCGCGTACGCCTGGAACCACGTCGGCAGTTGGCTGCGCAGCACCAGACCGATCAGCCTGGAGAACAGCCCGCCCGTGCCGAGGGCCGCGTCCAGCCGCTCCGAGAAGTCCCGGGTGGGGACCTTCCGCGCGGTCTCGATCTGGCCGATCAGTGACCCCGTACAGAAGATGATGGCTCCGAGCTGGCCCTGTTTGAGGTTCGCGGCCTCGCGCTGACGGCGCAACTCCCAGCCGTAGTAGGCCAGCGGTGAGGTGCTGGGGTCGAGCGTCTGGATGTTGGCCACGGGGGGACCTCCGGCGTACAACGCCTGACGGCGTTCGTTTCAGTACGTAGCCGAGCGTAGTCGGAGCGCTGCACGCTGGTGACATGAATCACGTAACTGTCCTGCGGTCCGAAGGCGGGGAGACCTCGCCCGTCCTCAGGGAACCCGTGTACCACGCAGACTTCACGATGGGCGAGCACTCCGCCCGGCATCTCCGCCGCATCCTGCGGCTCTACCTCGTCGACCGGGGTCTTCTCGACGTGGCCGGCGCGGCCGAACTCGCGCTCACCGAGCTGATCGCGAACGTCGTCCGGCACGTGCCCGATCGCCACTGCCAGATCTGCATGTACTTGCTGGGCGACGAGGGGGTGCGTGTGGAGGTCACCGACGGCAGTCCCGAACTGCCCACGGCGACCGTGCGTGACGCGCTCGACGAGGGCGGCAGAGGGTTGCTGCTGGTCGCCGCCGTCGCCGACAAGTGGGGCGTTGAGGTGCGGGAGGACGGTGGCGGCAAGACGGTGTGGTTCGAATGTCTGGCCCCCGGGGGAGGTGCGGCCGGGAGCGGCTGACCTCTGGCCCGGTGGATGGCGCCCCGGCATCCCTGAACCGTGCGACGGGGAAGCGGGGCGGAGTGTGGGGGGTGGTGATGGGCAAGATGTTTCCAGTCCCGAGCCGGAGCCGGGGCCTGTGCAACCCACCCCCCATGGCCGCGAGTCCCTCGCGATCTCCGTCCGGCCTCAACCGCACAGCACCGTATACCGGGGTACTGACATCGACGGCGGGAGGGAACTTGGCGGATGTGCCGCCGCCTCGACAGGCGCTCTGCCGGGCGGTGTTGTCGCGGCCCGCCGGTCAGGTACCGGAAGCACGCTCCTCGGGCTTCCACCCCCATGCCGTGAGCATCCCGGCCGACAGCGCGGCGCACTCGTCGGAGACCAGGTACCGGATCGCCGCGTCGATGCCCGCCCCGTCCACCAGGCCGGTGGCGACCATCGCGGGGCGGCTGCGTTCCCAGGTGTCCGCCCAGAAGCGGCTGATGGGGCTGTCCGGCTGGAGCGGCGGTACGTGGATCTCGGCGGCGACGGGTTCAAGCCCCGCCCCGCGCAGCAGTCGCGGGTAGGACGGCACCCAGGAGACGTCGGTGCCGATCGTGGCCCGCAGCCCTTCCCACATCGCCCGCATCGCCGCGGTGTACGGGGTCGCGGGCGTGGCGTCGCTCGTCAGGTCGACCGCGTCGCTGAGCACCAGCACCCCGCCCGGGGCCACGAGCGCGGCCAGTGACGTGATCAGGCTCTCGTGCTCGGCCAGGTGTATCAGGACGAAGCGCGCGTGGACGAGGTCGTACTGGACGGGGTCGTACTGACCGGAAAGGAACCCCGGGGCGGTGATGTCGGCCTCCAGGAGGTCGAGCCCGGGTACCGGCCGCTCGCCGAGGAACCGTACGTCGCGGTCGACGGCGAGCACGCTCTCCACCCCGGCCTCGCCCAGCAACCGGCGGGAGACCGTGCCGGTGCCCGCCCCCACGTCGAGGCAGCGCCACCCGGGTCCGGCGCCGAGCGCCCGCAGTCGCGCGAGGCTGATGTCGTCGTAGGCGAGGGCCCCGAAGTCGATGCGCTCGCCCTCGCCCGCCTGCTCGGGGCGGAAGTACGCCTCTCCGTAGCGTCCGCCTTCGGAGGCGCCCTGGCCCGGTGCCGCGTTCACGCCGCCACCCGCGCTGAGCCTGGCGCGGAAGCCGTCGAAGGCGCGTCCGGCGCCCGGTCCTGACCTGGGTGCGGGAACAACGGGAACGGGTCGTCGTACAGGTGCATGACGGGGCCTCTCCACGCGGTGAGCGATGCCGGGCGGGTCGCGCCCGGAGAGGACCGCCGCCCCACCGAATCCTGCACGGAGGCCCGCCCGTCGGGCCGAGGCGCGCCGAGTCCGTGCCGATCGGCCCCGGACGGGCCGTCAGTCTCCCGTCGTGCTCACCGGGAAGCTCTCGATACCCAACACACGCAGCAGTTCCAGCCGTTCGCGGGTCTCGGTGTCGGCGGGGGTGAGGACGAGCAGCATCTGCCGCTGGTCGAGGGTCACCAGGGTCTCGCAGTCCAGGACCAGCCGGCCCACCCGCGGATGAAACAGCTCCTTGCGGTCGGCCCGTCGGACGGCCACCTCGTGCTCGGCCCACAGGCGGCGGAACTCGCCGCTCGCGTGGCTGAGGTGGGTGACGAGGTCGGTGACGGCAGGGTCGTCGCCCCGGCGGCCGGCGACCGCCCGCAGGTCCGCGACGAACTGGCGCGACTGGTGTTCGTGCTTCTCCGGCGGGTGGACCGCGCGGGTGGCGGGCTCGGTGAACCACCGGTACACGAGGTAGCGCCGGGGCCCCGAGAGGCCGGTGTGGTCGCCGTACAGCAGGAGCGCCATCCGGTTCTGGGCCAGCGCCTCGCCCAGGTCGGACAGGACCAGGGCGGGGGTGTCCCCGAGCAGGTCGAGCATGCGGATCAGCCCGGCCCGTGCCAGCCGGGCCGTGCCGTCCGCCGGAGGCGGCTGGTGTCCCGCCAGGTGGAAGAGGTGGGCGCGTTCGTCGTCGCTCAGCCGCAGCGCCCGGGCGAGCGCGGTGAGCAGCTGAAGGCTGGGGCGGCTGCCGCGCCCCTGTTCGAGGCGTACGACGTAGTCCACCGACACCCCCGTGAGCATGGCCACCTCCTCGCGGCGCAGACCGGGGGTGCGGCGCCGCGAGCCGTCGGGGAGGCCGACCTCGGCGGGCCGTAGGGCCTCGCGGCGGCGGCGCAGGAAATCCGCGAGGTCGTCCCGTCTCATGGCTTCGCTCATGACTTCCTTTGTAACCGAGGTGGACGCGCCCATCCAGGGAGCGCCGCTCCCTGGATGAGGACTCCTCTCCCACATCGCGGTGAGCGGGCGCAGGCTGGACGTGTCGAGTGGATCTGGCGAGCGATCGAGGAGAGTGTCATGCAGCGACGTCATCTGGGAACCAACGGTCCGGCGGTCTCCGCCCTGGGGCTGGGCGCGATGGCCATGTCCGGCGCCTACGGGGAGTCCGACCGCGACGAGAGCATCGCCACCGTGCACGCGGCGCTGGACGCGGGCGTCACACTGATCGACACCGGCGACTTCTACGGCACCGGCCACAACGAACTCCTCCTCGCCGAGGCCTTGCGCGGCCGGAAGCGGGAGGACTACCGGCTCAGCGTCAAGTTCGGCATGCTCATGAAGCCCGGCAACGGATTCGGCAAGCCGGACGGCCGTCCCGAGGCGGTGCGCAACTTCCTCGCCCACTCACTGACCCGTCTGGGCACCGACCACATCGACGTCTACCGACCGGCCAGGCTCGACCCCGAGGTGCCGATCGAGGAGACAGTGGGCGCCGTCAAGGAGATGATCGACGCCGGGTACGTACGCCATCTGGGGCTCTCCGAGGTCGACGCGGACACCGTGCGCCGCGCCCACGCCGTGCACCCGGTGGCCGATCTCCAGATCGAGTACTCCCTCCTCTCGCGGGCGGTCGAGGACGAGGTCCTGCCCGTCCTGCGCGAGCTGGGGATCGGACTGACCGCCTACGGAGTTCTCAGCCGAGGCCTCCTCTCGGGGCACTGGACCGCTGGTCACAGCGCCGGACCGGGCGACAGCCGCGTGCACGGCCCGCGCTACGGGGCCGGGAACGTGGAACACAACCTCGCCCTCGTGGAGGCCCTGCGCGAAGTGGCCGAAGCCAAGGGGTGCACCGTCGCGCAGCTGGCCATCGCCTGGGTCGCCGCGCAGGGGGACGACATCGTGCCGCTCGTCGGCCCGCGCAGCCGCGAGCGGCTCGCGGAGGCGCTGCCCGCGCTCGCGCTGGAACTCACCGACGAGGACCTCGCCCGGATCGAGAAGGCGGTCCCCCGGGGATCGGCGCGGGGCGAGCGCTACCCGGCCGCGTTCATGGGATCGGTCGGCGTGGGGAGCTGAGGCGCCACGGCCGGCGGGCGGTCTCCACGGGGGCGGGCCGGGGCCGGACCCGAGTTCCCACGGACCACGGCCCCGCCCCGGCCGACGGGATCACACGGGGATCACGTGGAGCACCAGGGTCCCGGGATCGTCACGCGTCAGCGCGAACAGCCGGGAGCCGTCCGGGGACCAGATCAGACCGTGCGGACGGAGTTCCGATCCGGTGCCCGGCTCCAGGTCGATGACCCGGGACGGGGCGTCGGCGCCGGGCCGGAAGAGGTAGATGTCCTGGCCGTAGGCGTTGTCGACGCCCGCCGCGATCTGGCCGGTGACCGAGACCGAAGCGGCGGTCGGGTAGGTGGTCGTGGGGTACGTGTGCACGAGAGCGAGGTCGCGCAGCCGGAAGGCCAGGTGGTTGTACGGGGCGCCTCCGACGACGAAGAGCGTGCCGGCGTCCGGGCTCAGCGCGAGGTCCCAGATGCTGCCGATACCCCCGGGGTTGTCCTGCGTCGTCGTCACGACGGGCTTGCCCGAGGTGACGTCGTACACCGTCACCGTGGACGACGACAGGTACTGCTCGGCGGCGATGAGCACGCCGGGCGCGGACGGAGAGGCGAGCAACATGGGCGGGCCGCCCCAGGTGCTCTCCGGTACCTGCGCGAGACGCACCTTCGGTGTGGCGCCGCTCAGGGTGAGGGAGCCGATGTTGGTCTCCCAGTCGGCTCCGTAGCTGAACCACAGGGTGGAGCCGACGAGAGCCACGCGATTCGGGGCGGTCCCGGTACCCGTGGGGTAACGGGCCTTCTCCCGGTAGGTGCCGGTGTCGACGGCGGCGATCGCGTCGCCGCCGCTCAGCGCGACGTACAGCGTGCGTGAGTCGGGTGAGAGGGCGAGGTCCGCCGCGCCCGGCTTGCCGTTGAGGGTCTTGAGGAGCGTGCCGTCGAAATCGGTCACCAGCACGGAACTGGTGACGATGTCGGCGATGTAGAGCCTGTGGTGCACGGAGTCCACGGCCATGTCCGCGTGCCAGGTGATCGGCAGCACGGTGGAGGTCGGGTCCGCCGGGGCCGTCCGCGCCGCCGCGGACGCGGGGGAGGCCGCGCCGACCAGCGGTAACAGGAGCAGGGACAGCGCGCCGAGCACGGATCTGAAGCGGGGTCGTCTCATCAGGACAGCCGTCCTCGTCGATCGGGGGCGCCGGTGAGCGGGGCGCGTGAGCGGGAATGGGGCACGTGCGTCGGGTGCCCGCGCGTGTGGCGTCCACACGTCTCCCCGGAGGCGGCCTCGCGATGCCCGCACCCATGCGCCTCGTCGGTCCGGCAGCAGGCTCCCTCCCTCTACCCTCGGCGACCTTTCGGCGGCCCTGTCACGCGGGGCCGGAGCGCATGGCTCAGCGGCCGGCCTCCGCCAGCACGGCGTCCGTGAAGGGCGGCCACACCTCGGCCGCCCAGGGGCCGAAGGCGCGATCCGTCAGGGCGACACAGGCCAGGCCCGCGGCCGGGTCGATCCAGAGGAACGTGCCGGACTGGCCGAAGTGGCCGAAGGTCGCGGGGGAGGAGTCCGCACCGGTCCAGTGCGGGGACTTGGAGTCCCGGATCTCGAAGCCGAGGCCCCAGTCGTTGGGGTTCTGGTGGCCGTACCCGGGCAGTACGCCCTTCAGCCCCGGGTGCACGACGGTCTGCGCCTCCAGGACCGTGCGCGGGTCCAGCAGCCGGGGCGCCTGGACCTCGGCGACGAAACGGGCCAGGTCGTCCACGGTCGAGACGCCGTCCTTGGCGGGCGAGCCGGCGAGCGTGGTCGAGGCCATCCCCAGCGGTTCGAACACGGCCTCGCGGGCGTAGTCGGCGAAGGGGATGCCGGACGCCTTCGCGAGGTGCTCACCGAGGACCTCGAAGCCCGCGTTCGAGTAGAGCCGCCGCGTACCGGCCGGGGCGGTCACCCGGTGCTCGTCGAAGGCGAGGCCGCTGGTGTGGGCGAGCAGGTGGCGGACGGTCGAACCCTCCGGGCCGGCCGGCTCGTCCAGCTCCACGGCCCCCTCCTCGTACGCCACGAGCGCCGCGTACGCCGCCAGCGGCTTCGACACCGAGGCCAGGGGGAAGCGGTGCGCGGTGTCACCGTGCGTGCCGAGGACGGTGCCGTCCGCGCGTACGACGGCGGCTGCCGCGGTGGGGACGGGCCAGTTCTCGATCATCGCCAGACTCTGCATGATGACGAGGGTAGAGGCAGCGGGGACCCGCCCCGCAGGGGGTCCCGCGCGGCGGGGGCGGTGCCTTCGTGGGGACTTCGTGGGGTGCTCGCCCGATTCCACTTGCTTGGAGTGCACTCCAACGTTCTAACGTTGAGGTCATGACGGTGACGCAGAGCACGTCCGTACGACCCGTACCGCAGCAGGTCTCCCCACCGGGCCGCACGGTCCGGTACACGATCAGCGAGGTGGCCGCCCGCACCGGGCTCACCGCGCACACCCTGCGCTGGTACGAGCGGATCGGCCTGATGCCGCACGTGGACCGCTCGCAGACCGGACAGCGCAGGTTCACCGACAAGGACCTCGACTGGCTGGCCTTCGTCGGAAAGCTCAGGCTGACCGGGATGCCGGTGGCCGACATGGTCCGGTACGCGGAACTGCTGCGTGAGGGCGAGCACACGTTCGACCAGCGGCAGGAGCTGCTGGAGGCGACCCGGCGCGACGTGCGGGCCCGGATCGCGGAGCTCCACGAGACGCTCACCGTCCTCGACTACAAGATCGACTTCTATGCGAGCGCCCGACGGGCGCCGGAAAGGCCGTGTGGCTGATGACGGAGAACACTCTTCCCACCGTGCAGCTCGGCGCGGACGGACCTCAGGTCGGCGTGCAGGGACTCGGCTGCATGGGCATGAGCGAGTTCTACGGCGACACCGACGAGATGGCCGCCCACGACACCCTGCACACGGCGCTGGACGCGGGGGTCACCCTCTTCGACACCGCCGACATCTACGGACGCGGCGCCAACGAGGAGTTCCTCGCGTCCTTCGTCGGGACCAACCGCGACCGGATCACGCTGGCCACCAAGTTCGCCATCGAGCGGAGCGACGACCCCGAGTACCGGGCCGTACGCAACGACGCCGCCTACATCAAGCAGGCGGTCGAGGCGAGCCTGCGCCGCCTCGGCACCGACGTGATCGACCTCTACTACATGCACCGCCACGATCCGAAGGTCCCGTTCGCCGAGTCCGTCGGCGCGATGGCCGAACTGATCAAGGAGGGCAAGGTCAAGCAGCTCGGGCTGAGCGAGGTGACCGGCGCTGAGCTGCGCGAGGCGCACGCGGTGCATCCGATCGCCGCCCTCCAGTCGGAGTGGTCGCTCTTCAGCCGGGACCTGGAGCAGAGCGCGGTACCGGCGGCGGCCGAGCTGGGCGTCACGCTGGTGCCGTACTCGCCGCTCGGCCGGGGCTTCCTGACCGGGGCGTTCGCGGACGCCGGCAAGGACCTGGGGAAGGACGACTTCCGGCAGTACCAGCCCCGCTTCACGGGCGACAACGCGAAGAACAACGCGGCCCTGCTGGAGCCGGTCCGCCGGATCGCCGCAGCGCACGGGGCGACCCCCGCGCAGGTGGCGCTGGCCTGGGTGCACCAGCGCGCCCAGGTGCACGGCCTGACCGTCGTACCGATCCCCGGCACCCGGAAGCCGACCCGGCTGCTGGAGAACGTCGGCGCGACCCGGATCGTCCTCAGCCCCGAGGAGCTGGCCGAGCTGGAGCCGATCGCCGGCAAGGTGGCGGGCGACCGCTACCCGGACATGAGCAGCACGGCGGCTGCCCGGGAGAAGTAGGGCAGCACGGTACGGTCGCCCGCGCCCGCGAGGTACGGGCGTCCGTGCCGCACCCCTCACGCCAGCCCCAGCGCGAACACCGCGAACCCCGCCGCGAGCACCCCCACCACCGCGTTGCGCGCCCTGGTGGTGCGGGTGCCCCGGCGCCACGGGGCCTCGAAGCGGCGCGTGAAGCGGGCGATCAGCACCAGCAGCCCGGCACAGACCGGCAGCCACAGCACCCGCGCCACGATCCAGCCGAGGCTGTCCGGGGCCGTGGTCAGGCCTGGTACGGCACCGGCTCCCACGAGGGACGCCGGGACGGCGGCGGCCAGCAGCGCCGTCTGGTGCCAGCACAGGATCGTCATCGCCGACAGGTTGACGACCACCACCGGCGCCCAGAGCGCGGGCCGTCGCAGCAGCCGGCCGATCCGGTCGCGCAGCAGGATCGCCGCACCGCTCTGCGCGGCGGCCAGGGCAAGCACCAGCAGCGACGGCGGATGCGAGTTGGTGCGTGCCACGCCCGGTACGCCGACCATCGACGCCGGGTAGTGCAGGACCAGCAGCAGCACCGCGAACAGCGCCGTGCCGCCCACCAGCAGGAACCGCGCGCCGCGCCGCCCGATCCGGCCCGTGCCCCAGCTCACGCCGAGCTGGTACGCGAAGAGCCACCCCGGCAGGATGTTCAGCAGGCTCAGCCAGGACGGCACGGCGTCCGCGTACGGCCCGTACCGCAGGAAGTCGACCACGGCGACCGCCCCCAGCAGCGGCGCGGCGGCCCACCCGCCCATCCGTTCCGCGAGCCGCACACAGAGCGGGGTCAGCGCGGTGACCACCAGATAGACCCCGACGAACCAGAGCGGCTGGACCACCAGCGTCGCCCCGGTCCGCAGCGTGTCCCCGGGTACCCCGAACAGGTGCAGCACCGGAGCGAGCACCGCCCAGACCGCCGTCACCCCGAGCACGGGACGGCCCAGCCGGGCGAGCCGGCCGCCCAGCCAGGCGCGGGCGGTGGACCGACGGCGGCGGTAGGAGAGGGCGGAGACGTACCCGCCGACCAGGAAGAACACCCCGAGCATCTGGAGCACCCAGCTCGCCGGAGCGAGCGCCCCGAAGGTGGAGAGCGGACTCGCGTTGTGCAGGGCCCCGTCGGCGTCGCGGGTGAAACCGCCCAGCAACCAGTGCCCGGTCGGTACGGCGAGCAGCGCCAGGGCGCGCATCCCGTCGATCGCGCGGTCGCGGTGGGCGGGGGTACGGGACTCGATGCGGGCGGCGAGCGCGGCGGGAGTCATCGGGTCACCCCCTCGGTGGCGACCTCGGCCGTGGCGAAGTCGCCCGTGACGATGGCGGCGAAGGCGCGGAGCGAGTCCGTGCCGGGGGCGAAGTAGCCGGTGTGGCCCACGGCTTCGCGGGCCGGGACCCGGCGGGCGCCGAAGCCCGGGTCGGTCGGATCCGTGCCGTGGCCGAGCCCGGCGAACTCGACGTTCGGCACGTCGTCGATCCAGTCGGTGGGGTCCTTCGCCGCCCACACCCGGGCGGTGGTGGAGAGCGCGCCGACACTGCCCGCGCGCATCCCGGGGGAGCCGAGCACCACCAGGTCGGCGGCGTGCAGCCGGTGCGCGGCGAGCCCGCAGACCACCGAGCCGTAGCTGTGGCAGAACACGGCGGGCGTCGGGAGACCGTCCGCCGCCAGCCCGTCCGTGAACCGGGCCAGCCGGTCCGCGCCGACCTCCGCCAGCTCTCCGGTGGCCGCGTCCCACCCGACCCCGACCGGCGTGGTGTACCCGGCCCAGGCGATCACGGCGGTGTCCGGACCCGTCGCGTCCCGGAGCGAGAGCGCCATCCCGGCAGGGGTGCCGTACGGATCGCTGTCCCGGTCGAACGTCCCCGCGTCGATGTCCGACCCGGGCACCACGACCCCCACGTGCCGGGCCGTCCGTAGATCGCCGAACACCTCGGCCACCAGCCCGCGACCGCGCGGGTCGAACGCGAGTATCCGGCGCCCCGGTTCGGCGAGCGACCGGTAACGGGGATCAGTACTCGCCTTCAGGGCAAGGGCGTTGGCCCGGTAGCGCAGTTCCAGCGGTACGCCGGGGAGGTTGCCGGTCACCGAAGGGTGCCGTACCACGAGCGCCTGCTGCTGTGCGGGGGTCAACGCGGCGAAGAAAGCCGCCACTTGGCCGGGCGTGGCGCTCTCGGGGTCGGGCAGCGCCCGTCCCCGTACCTCGTCGGCGCGCCAGGACGCGCTGCCCGGCGGCGGCCCGCTGACGGCCACCTGCCCACTCCCCGACGCCCAGCCGGCGGTCCCCGCCGCCACGGTGGCCGCCAGCGCCACCGCCACCAGAGTCCTCGCGTACCGGCGCATCCGCCCCTCCTTCCGTTCCGTCGCACCGGACGGTGCGACGGAGCAGAAGGTAGGAAGAGGACGCCCCGGAGGGCGTCACACCGGGGAGCCAACCGTGAGGTGCTACCGGGGTAGGGGGTGTGCCGGGTCCGGCGTCGTCCGGTCAGGGGCCCGCCGTCCCGTCAGGAGCCGTTCAGGCGGCGCGGGCGGCGATGGTCCGGGCGCACTCCAGCGACTCGGCGCGCGTGGTGTCCACCTCCAGGTCGTAGACCACCCCTTCGTGCACCGTCTCCGCCTGCGCGGCGGCCATGCCCGGCGTACGGTCGCCGCGCGCGATCTCCCGCCCGGAGGCGGTCCCGCTCGCGCACCGGACCCCGACCCACAGCACGTCCAGCCCCACGAGGGCCTTCTGCCAGCGCGCCTGGGACTCCGCGCCGCCGAGGAAGACGTCGTCGACGATCACCCGGGCACCCGCACGGGCCATCGCCGCGACACCCTCCATCCAGGCCGCCTCCAGCCGCCGGAACTCCGCGCCGATGTTCACCCCGCCGTCCGCGGCGAACTCGATCCCGTCGTCGGCCGCCTGCATCGACGCGGGCATCGAGTCCACCAGGGTGTCGATCGCGGCGGCGAGCCACGGCTCCGGCAACACCGCCTGGAGACACCGGACGATCCCGGACTTGCCGGAACTGGAGCCGCCGTTCAACACGATCACCTGAGTCGTCATCCGGTCACCGTAGGGCGGATCGTCGCGCCGGACACCGCGTTTTCCGGCAGGGCCCCGAAGGGCCCCCCGCGCTGTGCGTGGCGTGTACGGCGTACGGGGTGGCCGGACCCGTACGCCGACTCTCAGGGCGCCGGCGCGGCGGACACCCGGGCCATCCGGCCGGGCGTCAGCGCGAAGGGGTTGGCGGGGTTCCGGAACGAATGGGAACCCTCGCCGACCCGGACGCCGTCACGGGTGGTCCGCCAGGCCACCGGGCCGCACGGACCCTGGTCGTCCAGGAGCGCGACCGCGAGTGCCTCGGGATCATCGACACCGGTGCGGGCGCGCAGCGCCGCCACCAGCCGTTCGGCGGCGTCCTCGGGCACGTCCTCGTCGCCGAACGCGGGGAACAGGAGCAGCAGTCGGGCGTCCGGGTCGGTGGTGCTGCCGCCGGGCAGCCCACTGTCGGCCGCCGCCACCAGTTCTGGCCAGGAGAGGCCGGGACCCATGAAGTGCCCCTCGTCGGAGGCGAGATGCTCGGCCTGCTCCCAGTCCGGGTGGTGGAGGAGGTAGTCGACCCCGGGGTCGTCCTCGAAGGTGCGGTAGACGATGTGGATGCGGTGGCCGTCGGCGAGCGGGACGGTGAACGTCGGCCAGTCCGCGCGCTTCCACAGTTGATCGCCGTAGGCACCCGCTGCGTCGAAGTCCGCACCGAACAGCAGTTCCGCCGTCTCCTCGTCCTGCGGACAGAGGCTGAGGTGTCCCAGCCAGAAGAGGGTGTCGTCGAGGAGGTCGGTGGGGTGGGTGAGCGAGTCGCTCTCGTACCCGGGTATCCGGGTGGGACGCAGGTCCTCGGTGTTCGTCACGCGAGGCATTCTGCCGGGGTGCGGGGCGGGCCGACGGGCGGGCGACGGGGCGGGCGGGCCCTTACTCGGGTCTGCGCCGGTCGATCCAGGGCGTGCTTTCAACTGCCGCCTGACGGGCGCCCTTCGGCTCCCCGCCTTCGGCTCCCTTTCCTCAACTCCCCGGTGTCACCAGCCCCGACTCGTACGCGAAGATCACGGCCTGTGCGCGGTCCCGCAGGTCCAGCTTGGCGAGTACCCGCCCGATGTGGGTCTTCACCGTCTGCTCGGCCAGCACCAGCCGGGCCGCGATCTCCTGGTTGGAGAGCCCGCGCGCGATCAGCTCCAGCACCTCGGTCTCCCGGGGAGTCAGCCCGTTCAGCCGGAGCGCCTGCCCGCCGCGGGAGGCGCCGGACGGCCGCTGGGCGGCGAAGTCCGCGATCAGCCGCCGCGTCACGGAGGGCGCGAGCAGCGCGTCGCCCGCCGCCACCACCCGTACCGCCGCGATCAGATCGGCCGGCGGCGCGTCCTTCAGGAGGAACCCGGAGGCCCCGGCGCGCAGCGCCTCGTACACGTAGTCGTCCACGTCGAACGTCGTGAGCATCAGCACCTTCGGGCGGTGCACCACGCCGACCGGTGGGTCCAACAGGGCCCGGGCGGCGGCGAGTCCGTCCATCTCGGGCATCCGGACGTCCATCAGCACCACGTCGGGACGCTGATCGCGGCTCACCTCGATGCCCCGGCGGCCGTCCGGCGCCTCGCCCACCACGTCGATGTCGCTCTGCGCCGACAGCAGGGCAGCGAACCCGGCCCGCACCATGGCCTGGTCGTCGACGATGATCACGCGGATGGTCACGGGGAGTCCTCCGGGGCGGTGTTCGGATCGGGCGGCAACTGAGGCGGATCGGCCGGTGGCGGTGGTGCCGGCGGTCCGGGCGGTGGTGGCGGTGGCCCGGGCGGCCCGGGCGGTACGCCACCGGTGGCGGGCGGTCCCAGCGGGAGCCGGGCCGCCACCCGGAAGCCGCCGTCCGGCAGCGGGCCGGTGTCCAGGGTGCCGCCGGTCAGCCGCACCCGCTCCCGCATCCCGACCAGGCCGTGCCCCGTACCGGACGTCTCCAGCGGAGAACCGGGACGCGGCGACGCCGAGTTGACCACCAACACGGTCACGTGGCCGCCGTCCGCCCGGACGGACACCCGGGTCGGAGCGCCCGGCGCGTGCCGCACCACGTTGGCCAGCGCCTCCTGCACGATCCGGTACGCCGACAGATCCACCGCCGGCGGCACCTCGCCGAGGTCCGCCGCGAGCGCCAACTCCACCGGCAGCCCCGTGCGTACGGTCGCCTCCACCAGCTGCTGCAACCGGTCCAGGCCGGGCTGCGGGGCCCGTTCGCCCGACGTGCCGTCGCCGCGCAGCACCGTGAGCAGCCGCCGCATCTCCGCCAGCGACTCCCGGGCACTCGCCGCGATCGAGGCGAACTCCTCGCGGGTCTCCTCGGAGAGCCCGGCCACCCGGTAGGGCGCGGAGTCCGCCTGCACGGTGATCACGGACATGTGGTGCGCGACCACGTCGTGCAACTCCCGTGCGATACGGGCGCGTTCCTCCAGCAGCGTGCGCCGGGCCCGCTCCTCCGCGCTGATGGTCTCCTGTTCGACCAGCCGCCGCTGCGCCACGCCCCGCTCCCGTACGGCGGCGCCGGTCATCAGCACCACCGCGCCGAGGACGAACAACAGCAGCGCGCTCGCGTTCGCCCGGTCCGACGCCACCGAGGAGAGCACGAGCCCCGCCGCGCCCGTGGCCAGCCACACGGCCACCAGGGTCCGCCGGCTCTCCCGCAGCCCCAGCGCGAGGAGGACGAAGAGCTGACCGACGATGACGGTCGGCGGCCAGGGCCAGACCGCGTACGGGCCCGAGGGCTCGGCGAGCAACACCAGCGCCCCGGCGACCGAGGCGAGGAAGGTGATCCACCACACCTGCAGCGGCCGGTGGGCCAGCAGGAGCAGGGGCAGCGTCTGGGCCACCGCGAGGGTCGCCGCCAACGCGCCCGGCACGCCCCGGTCGTGGGCCAGCACGTTGACGGTGACCGGCAGGAGCGCGGCGGTCAGGGCGACCACCACGACGTACGGGATCATCCGCTGCCACCGCTTCGGAGCTCCGGCGAGCAGCGCGGTGGTCGGGTGCGAGGGCTGCGACAGCCGGCCGGCGAGGGTGCGCGGGCGGCTCCGGCGAGCGGACTCGGGGGATCCGTTGGATTCGGGGGATTCAGGGGTCTCGGACATGGCCCGGCCAGCGTAGGCAGCCGACCGTCCCGCAGGCGTCATACCGGAGTGTCGGAGTGCGGGCGGCCTCGTCGTACCGGGGTAGGGGGTGCCTCCGGCGGCGGGCCGGCCCGGGCGTACCGGGCGTGGCCGGTCCTCAACGCCGGGCCTGCCGCTCGTGCGCGGCTGCTCGCCCGGACTCTCCGTCTTCGTCGAGCAGCAGGGCGGCGACCGACTCCGGGGCCTCGTGCATGGCGTCGTGGCCGGTCGGCAGAGTGTGGACCCGCCAATCGGGATCGGCCTGGAGCCGGGCGCGGAGGTCGGTGAACGGCGTCCTGTCCGCCCACCCCGAGCAGTGGACGTACTCCCGGCGGGGAACCCGCTCGACCGCCCCCGTGAGCCGGATCGTCTGAAGGAACGAGGCGAGGGGGTGAGGGCGGCGCCGGGTGTCGCCCGCCCCGGGCGGCCGGACGGCGTAGCCGGTGGCGGCTGCTCCGGCGGCGAACACCTGCCGGAAGTGGTCGTTCGTGGCGGACCAGCACGATTCGCCGTCGCGCGGGACGTACGCGTCGAGATGCATCAGCCGCGAGATCCGGCCCTCGGCCCGGTCGGCGGCTGCCGCGATCACCATCCCGGCGTAGCTGTGGCCGACCAGCGTCGCGTCGGTGACACCGGTGCGGTCGAGGTGCCGCAACACGTCGTGGGCGTGTGTGTCGAGGTTGGCGGCCGCGACCGTCGCGGCGTCGTCGTCCGGCCGCAGGCCGGTCAAGGTCAGGGCGTGCACGGTGTGGCCGGCACGCTCCAGCAGCGGAACCACCGCCTCGAAGGCCCAGGAGCCCTTCCAGGCGCCGGGTACCAGGACGAACGTCGTCATGCGTCTCCCCCTCTTTCCGTCCGGGGCGTCCTGTCCGTCCGTGGCGTCGAGGCTCACCGCCTCCACGGGCGCTCCGTGCGAGCGCGAGCACTCCCCGTCCAGGCAGTCTCACCGGGGCGGGACGCGGCGTGCCACCGCTACGATGCCAACTCATGCCTCCACGCAGCCAACCGTCCCCGACGACCGGGGCGACGTCGCACACCTGGCCTTCCGGCGGGCGGCACCTCTGGCCGTCCGGCGGGACGAGCGCATCGCGGACGCACGAGCGGGGACACCTGGTGTACGCGGCCAGTGGCGTCCTGGCGGTCCACACCGAACGCGGCACCTCGATCGTTCCCGCCAACCGGGTCGCCTGGACTCCCGCAGGGTTCCCGCACCACCACCGCGCCCACGGCGACACCGACATGCGGATCGTCTTCCTGGGCCCGGCCCTCGCCCGGCTCGTACCGGCCCGTCCCGCCGTGTTCCTGGCCACCGGGCTCGCCCGTGAGGCGCTGCTCGCGCTGACCGGCTCCCGCGACGACGGCGCCGGGCCCGACCGCGAAGGCCCCGCGCGCACCCGCCTCCTCCGTGTCCTCGTCGACGAACTCCGTGAGGCGCACGAGCAGCCGCTCCACCTGCCGGAGCCGCGGGACGACCGGCTGCGGGCCGTCGCCCGGATACTCGGCGGGACGCCGTCGGACAACGCCACGCTGACCGAACTCGGCAGGACGGTCGGAGCCGGTTCCCGCACGCTCAGCCGGCTGTTCCGCAGCGAACTCGGCATGACCTTCTACGAATGGCGCACACAACTGCGCGTCCACCACGCCCTCGTACTCCTCGCCGAGGGCCACGACACCGTACGGACCGCACACGCCTGCGGCTGGTCCAACCCGAGCGCCTTCATCGTGGCGTTCAGCCGCGTCGTCGGGACGACCCCGGGCCGCCACCGGGCCGGGGTCGCGGGGCGGGGCGGGACGCGGTGACCGCCCGCGCGCCCCGCTCTCCCCCCTGCGACTCCCCTCACAACTCCGCGAGCAGCTCGGCCTTCTTGGTGCTGAACTCCACGTCCGTCACCAGTCCCGCCTGGTGCAGCTCGCCGAGGTGGCGAATCCGCTCCGCGATGTCCGCCGGATCGCGCCGCGCCGCGCCGACCGGCACCAGCGAGGTCGGTACGGGCACGGACGGCCTGCGGCGGGCCGACTCCAGGACCGCCGCGGCGAACGGCAGCGACTCGTGGACCGGGCCGTAACCCAGGCCGAAGAGCACGGCCGCCGGGTCCTGGTCGGCCTGGGCGGGACGCCCCGCCGCACCACCCCCGGGCAGTTCACCGGGAGAGGTGACGCACGGCTGCGCGGGGACGGCCGCCGCCGGGTCGGACGGATGCGTCAGCAGCCGCAGATACCCCTCGAAGGCCTCCGGAGAGCGCCACTCCACCCCGGCCACCCGCTCCACCGGGAACGACTGGTCGCCCGCCCGCCACTTGGCACTGGACGCACCCGTCCACGACCAGCGGAAGGAGACCCGCTCCCCGTCGAAACTGGCCCGCCCGTCGTACGCCTTGAACTGCAGCGGGCCCTGCGGCGCGGAGACGAGGAAGTGGTCCGCCGACTGTCCGGCCTCCGGGCCGAGCACGGCCCGCAGCTCGTCGCGGTAGTACTCCGCGAGAGTCTCCCGGTCGCCGGGCAGGACCAGCCGGTAGGGATCGGCTCCGTCCTTCAACTGCCCCGCGGCCGCTTCCATCAGCGGGTCGGCACCGGGTCTCGGCGAGGCGTGCAGAACCACCGTGCCCCGCTTGCCCGGAGTCATACCGACCGCCGACAGCGCCGCATACGGAATGCGTCGCTCCCGCAGGCTCTGGAAGAGCCTCGGCGTACGGATGCCCCGTTCGAAGCGGATGAGCACGGAGTCGGTGTCGAACTCCCAGGTGGCATGGATTCCAGCCAGCACATCACCCATGTGCCTCATCGTATGCGGCACTCGCCCGTACGTCGCCCCCCTCGTGTCAGCCCCGATTCACCGAGCTTCCGCATGATCTACGCGCGTCAGACATCTGTTCCACCGGAAATACCGCCGCGGCACTCGCGATCCGCACGTGCGCAGCCGACCGTCGTATATGAGCCGACACCGATCGCCGCGAAGTTGCGCAGACTCTCCGTACCGGGCTCGAAGTAACCGCTGTGGCCCTGCGCGTCGCCCGCCGAGACGATCCGCGCCCCGAACTCCGGGTCCACGGGATCGGCACCGTGCCCCAGCCCGCCGACCTCCAGGTTGGGCACGTCCGCGATCCAGTCGTCCTGGTCGCGCATCGCCCACACCCGGGCGTCCGTGCCCAGCGCGGCCGCACTCGTGGACCGCATGCCGGGACTGCCCGCGACGGCGATGTCGGTGACCCGGGACGGCAGGCGGTGCGCCGCCATCCCGCACACCACGGAGCCGTAACTGTGGCAGACCAGCGACACGGTGGACTTCCCCGGCAGGGCGCCCACCAGCGCGTTCAGCCGCAGCGCGCCCTGGCCGGCGAGCCCGCCGAGGACCGCGTCCATGCCGATCCCGGCCGGCGCGGTGTAGTCGGCCCAGGCGATGACCGCGGTACGGGTGGCGGGCCGGGCGTCCCGCTCGGCGGCGTACAGGGCCCTCGCCATGCCGACCGGCGCGCTGTACGGATGGTTCTCCCGCTCCAGTGTGAGCAGTTGGGTGTCGACGCCCGGGACCACGACGGAGACCCGCTCGGCCCGGTCCAGATCGCCGAACACCTCCGCCGCGCGGCCCCGGCCCGACGGATCGAAGGACAGGATCTGCCGGTCGCCGGCGAGCATGCCGCGGAAGCGCTCCAGCCGCATGCGCGCTTCGGTGCGGCCGTCCGGGGAGAGCCCGGGATCATGGGTCCGGCGTTGTTCCACCGCCTCCGCGTCCCGCAGCGCGTGCCGGTTCGCACGGTAACGCAGAGCGACCGGTGCGCCGTTGAGGTTGCCGACCACCAAGGGGTGGTGATCGGCCAGCGAGAGCGCTTGCGTGGCTGACAGCGAGGCGAAGAACCGGGCTATCGCCGAGGACGGCGCGTCCAGGGCCGGTACGGGCCGGCCGGCCGCCCGGGCATGCGCCCAGGCGGCCAACGCCCGCACACGTGGCTCGTCGGAGGGCTGATGGCGAACGGCGGTCCACCCGGTGGTCGCCAGCATCACGAACACGACGGCTATGGCGAGCAGCGCGCGCCATGCGGTCAGGGTGGGGGAGGTGTCGAAGGAGGGATTCACTGCGGCACACCCTAGGAGACAGGTGAGGGGCCGTGGCACCCGGGTGATGTACCTCACTCGATGGAGGGGTTTGTGGGTCGTTTTTCTTACGTTCCGTAGTTACGGGGGTTGCGTGGCGTCGCCCGGACGCGGGGTGTGCGCCGGGCGGGGTGGCGCGGAGCACACGGGCGAGGGGCGCCGCGTCGCCTCAGCCGCTCGCGCACCCCGGCGGGGCCGTACCGACGGCCACGAGGGGCTCCGGCAGCGCCTCCCCGGGCGCGCCCAGCGGCACCACCGGCGGCCCCGGCACCGGCGTCGCCGCCTCGGGCGCCCCGCTGCGGGGCGCCGGGGCGCGCCAGCCGGAGGCGAGTGCCGGGCCGAGCGTGTCCAGATGGCTCCGGGCCAGGGCGCGCAGCGAGGCGAGGCTGCCGTCACCGGATCGTCCCCACAACTGCCCGGTGACGCGCATGGCCCCGGAGAAGGCGGCGACCGCCACCCGGGGCCGGGGATCGATGTCCAGTTCCAGCCCCTCCCGTGCGGCGATCACCGAGGCGACCTCCTCCTCCATGGCGATGCAGCGGCGCATGTGTGCGGCCAGCAGCGCGGGATGGGACTCGATCATCCGGAACGTCCGGACGTGCAACTCCACCGTGGCCGAAGAGGGATCGGAGAGCTCCAGCGCGTCCCAGGAGGCGAACGCGGCCTGCCGCAACGCCTCCAGCGGCGGTTCGTCCGCCGGCCGCCGCAGCAACTCCGCGAGGAATCGCGCCTCCACCATGTCCTGGGTGGCGAAGACGACGTCCTCCTTGCTCGCGAAGTACCGGAAGAACGTGCGCTGGGAGACGTCGACCGCCTCCACGATCCCGTCCACCGTGGTCCGTTCGTACCCCTGGGTGGTGAAGAGTTCGAGTGCGGCGTGCAGCAGCGCGTCGCGGGTGCGCTGCTTCTTGCGCTCGCGCAACCCGACCACGCACTCCGGGCGCCGGAACAAACCCGTCGCCCGCACCCGCTGTTCGCGTGGCGCCGCGGCGGGCTGCGCGCCCTCGCGCGCCCCGCCCCGCCGCCGTGCCGCCGGACCTTCCGTCACGTGCCGTCCTCTCCCGTCGCTTCGCCGCAGTCGGCGTTCGTGTGAGCCACCTGACAGTTACCGGTCGGCGAATTGGTTGGTCAACTGTCAGTCGCTGTCACTATTCTCCCGGACATGACTAGTCAGACCACTGTCGACAAGGCTTCCCGGGAGCCCGAAGACATCGCAGTTCCCGTTCAGGGCAAGGGACTTCGCGGCCAACCATGGCTGACGCTGTTCGCCGTGGCCATCGGCGTGATGATGGTCGCGCTCGACGGCACGATCGTCGCCATCGCCAACCCCGCCATCCAGAAGGACCTCCACGCATCCCTCGCTGACGTCCAGTGGATCACGAACGGCTACATGCTGGCGCTCGCGGTCTCACTGATCACCGCGGGCAAGCTCGGTGACCGGTTCGGCCACCGCCAGACGTTCCTGATAGGCGTCGTCGGCTTCGCCGCCGCGTCCGGGGCCATCGGCCTCTCCTCCAGCGTCACCCTGGTGATCGTCTTCCGCGTGCTCCAGGGCCTGTTCGGCGCTCTGCTGATGCCGGCCGCGCTCGGCCTGCTGCGCGCCACCTTCCCGGCCGAGAAGCTCAACATGGCCATCGGTATCTGGGGCATGGTCATCGGCGCTTCCACCGCGGGCGGCCCGATCCTCGGCGGGGTGCTCGTCGAGCACGTCAGCTGGCAGTCCGTCTTCTTCATCAACGTGCCGGTCGGTGTGATCGCACTGGTCCTCGGCGCGGTGATCCTCAAGGACCACCGCGCCCAGAACGCGCCGCGCTCCTTCGACATCGGCGGCATCGTCCTGCTCTCGCTGGCGATGTTCAGCCTCATCTGGGCGCTCATCAAGGGCGCCGAATGGGGCTGGGGCGACACCAAGACGATCGGCTTCCTCGTCGCGGCTGTCGTCCTCTTCGTGGCCTTCGCACTCGTCCAGCAGCGCGTCCGCGAGCCGTTGATCCCGCTGGCGATGTTCAGGTCGATCCCGCTGTCGGCGGGCGCGATCCTGATGGTGCTGATGGCCTTCGCCTTCATGGGCGGCCTGTTCTTCGTGACGTTCTACCTCCAGAACGTGCACGGCATGAGCCCGGTCGACAGCGGTCTGCACCTGCTTCCGCTGACCGCCATGATGATCGTCGCCTCGCCGCTGGCCGGTGCCCTCATCACCAAGTTCGGTCCCCGGGTCCCGCTGGTCGGCGGCATGGTGTGCACCGCCGTCGCCTGCTTCGGCATGTCGCAGCTGACCATCGGTACGGGCACGCTGACCATGTCGATCTGGTTCGCGCTGCTCGGCCTCGGGCTCGCGCCCGTCATGGTCGGCGCCACCGAGGTCATCGTCGGCAACGCCCCCATGGAGCTGTCCGGTGTCGCCGGTGGGCTCCAGCAGGCGGGCATGCAGGTCGGCGGCAGCCTCGGCACGGCCGTCCTGGGCGCCGTGATGGCGGCCCGGGTCGACTCCCTGCTGCCGGGCAACTGGGCCGCCGCCGGTCTCCCGAAGACCTCCGGGGAGCAGCTCTCGCAGGCGTCCTCGGCCATCGAGGTCGGCATGCCGCCCATCGCCCCGAACACCCCGCCGGAGATCGCCGCGAAGATCACCGCGGTCGCGCACGACACGTTCGTGTCCGGCATGAGTACCGCGTTCGTGGTGGCCGGCTGCGTCGCCGTGGTCGCCGCCGTGGTCGCCCTCTTCACCAAGCGCGGCGACAACGCCGAGGCCGGCGCGGGGGTCGGTCACATCTGACCCCCTCCGTCCCCGTCGCATCCGCGTCAACACCACGACCACACAGCCCCGTCGGGTCCAAACCGGCGGGGCTGTCGCCTATCCGGGTGGTCCCGCTCCGAACCGCTTCCCCGGGCACATCGCGGCAGGTCAGGGTTTGGCCAAGAGAAACCGCACGACCACGGGGATTGATCCACCATGCGCAAGACCGTCATCGCGGCCGTCCTGGCCGCCACCGCTCTCGTTCCCGCCGCCTCGGCCGTCGCTCCGGCAGCCACACCCAGGGCGCCCGGGGGCACGTACACCACCGTGACGACCACCGACGCGGCCCGGTCCGCCGGCACCACCCGCTCCGCCGCCGGGGCCGCGGCCGATGAAGTGTCTTGGGGGACGCTTCATGGCAAGGCGTTGGCCGGGGCACGTGCACCGGGGAGCTTTGAGCGGCCCTCCCGTACGGACCCCGGC
>NZ_JBSFVR010000062.1:0-27682 GCF_053592415.1 Streptomyces sp. NPDC002690
GTGTCCGGTCTCGGTATCCGTCTTGTGGATCACGATCCTGCCGGGGCCCGGAGGGCTGCCCGGGACTGGTCGCCTGCGCGGGACCCGCCGCCGGAGCACCGCCGCCCGGAGCGGTCACGGCGCCCGTGCCGGAGCCCGACGTGGTGGGGCCGGCCGGTCCGGACGCGGCCGACTGCCGCTCCTGGCCGTACCAGTCCCGACGGTAGCCCTCGGGGTCGTACCACTCGCCGGGCTCACCGGACGGCCCGAGGCCCGCCTGCGGCCCGTACGCGGCCTGTTGGGGGTTCTGCTGCCGATGGGGCCGGTCGGGCTGCCGCGGTGGCTGTGGTCGCCCCGTACGGGCCCGCAGGGAGCTCTCCACCACCACGCCCTCGACCACGCGTCCCCCCGCGGGCGGGCGTTCGGCCGGCGGACCGCCCGGCACGCTCTCCACCGGCCCGTCCCCGCCGTGGCGGGCCCGGGGCGGGGCATAGCCGCCCGGCAACGGGTCGTTCAAAGGGTCCGCCAGCCGGCCCACCGCGTCCTCGAACGAACCGTCCGTCCCGCGTCCGGGCGGGTACTCCTGCCCGGCGTCGTGCTCGGGACGGAGTGCGGTCACGCGACGGCCTTGCCCACCACCGGCGTGAGCCCCGCCGATCTGTCGACCGCGCCCGCGTCTCCGCACCGGACGAGCCAGTTGGCCAGCATCAGGTGGCCGTGCTCGGTGAGCACCGACTCGGGGTGGAACTGCACGCCCTCGACCGGGAGATCGCGGTGACGCAGCCCCATGACGATGCCGTCGGCCGTGCGCGCGGTGACCTCCAGCTCGGCGGGAAACGCGGAGGGTTCGGCGGCCAGCGAGTGGTAGCGGGTGGCGGTGAAGGGGGACGGCAGGCCCGCGAAGACGCCCTGCCCGTCGTGGATCACCGGTGAGGTCTTGCCGTGCAGCAGCTCGGGCGCCCGGTTCACGACCCCGCCGTACGCCACCGTCATCGCCTGCATGCCGAGGCAGACCCCGAAGACCGGGACTCCCGTCGACGCGCAGTGACGCACCATGTCGATGCAGACACCGGCCTGTTCGGGAGCTCCGGGGCCGGGCGAGAGCAGGACCCCGTCGAAACCGTCCTGGGCGTGGGCGGTGGTGACCTCGTCGTTGCGGACCACCTCGCACTGGGCACCGAGCTGGTAGAGGTACTGCACGAGGTTGAAAACGAAGCTGTCGTAGTTGTCCACGACCAGAATGCGTGCGCTCACTGCCCTGCCTCCGCTCCGGCGCTCTGGCCGTCCACCGTCACGTCACCGAACGGGAGCAGCGGCTCCGCCCAGGGGAAGACGTACTGGAAGAGTGCGTAGACGACTCCCAGGACGAGCACGAGCGAGATGATTCCCCGCAACAGCGCGTTGCCCGGCAGATGGCGCCAGATCCAGCCGTACATGCTGCCCCTCCATTCGGTTCGGAACCAGACTAAAGGTCGGTGGCCGGGACGTGGGGCAGCTGTGGAAAGCCACAGGATGCGGCGGAAGGCCGTCCTCCGTCACGCCGGGGACCGTGCCTATCCGACGGGCTCGGCGTAGTGGAGGTCGATCGTGCCCGAGTACGCCGGCAAGGTCGCGCCGTCGTCCTCGTCGAGCTTCCAGCCGAGCCCGTACGCCTTCACGTACAGCTGGTAGTTCTGCAGGGCCGTGGAGGCGTCGAGCGCCGCGCGGAGCTTGTCGGGATCGCCGACGGCGGTGACCTTGTACGGGGGCGAGTAGACGCGCCCCTGGAGGATCAGGGTGTTGCCCACGCAGCGGACGGCACTGGTGGAGATGAGCCGCTGGTCCATGACCTGGATGCCCCGTGCGCCGCCGTCCCAGAGCGCGTTGACCACGGCCTGGAGGTCCTGCTGGTGGATCACCAGGTCGTTGGGCTGGGGCTCCGGATAACCGGGGTTGGCGGTGGCGTCGGGGGGTGCGTCGTCGAGCGTCACGCTGACCGACTTCCCGGTGACCGCCGTGGTCCCGGCCGACTTCTCCAGCGCCTCGCGCCGGGCGTCCTGAGCCTCGGTGCTGCCGTCGTCGCGTTGGGCGAGCGCGTCGATCTGCGCGCGCACGGCCGCGTTCGAGTCGGTCAGCAACCCGTTCTTGTCGCTCCGCTCACCGATGAGGTCGGAGAGCTTGAGCAGGGAGGAGTCGCTGCGGATGTTGGTGCCCTTGGCCGTGTTGGCACTGGTCACGAAGATAAGACCGGCGAGTGCGAAAACGGCAGCGGTGAGCGCCCGGACCGGCCACTTCGAGGTGCGCCGGGCCGTCCCTTCGGGAGAGTCCGCGAGATTGCTCAACGTACCCTTATCTCATCAGGCGCCATGGAAGCACTACGCTAACGGACGCCCGGGGGAGGCAGCTTCCCCCTAGCGCCCTCGGGCGCCAGCCAAAGATCACTGCGCGGTCACGCAGCGCATCGACAGGAGCGTTCCTCGTGCCGAAGTCACGTATCCGCAAGAAGGCCGGTTTCACGCCCATCGCGGCGAACCAGGCGACCAACATCAAGCTGGGCAATCGCGGCTGGATCGCTCCGGTGATGCTGGGGCTCTTCCTCATCGGACTGGCCTGGATCGTCCTGTTCTACGTGACCGACGGCTCGCTCCCCATCGAGGCGCTCCACAACTGGAACATCGTGGTCGGCTTCGGACTCATCGGCGGTGGCTTCGCCGTTTCCACGCAGTGGAAGTAGTCCGCTGACCCGGCTTCCCCCCTGCTCCTGCCGCTTTTCGGCCGCGGCACGCGCGACAACTGCCTGACCCCGAAGAACCGCGTCACCCGAGATACCGGCGGAACCCGTGCGCCTGCGGAGCCCGACCGGCCCTCCTGGTGCCCGCCCCTGCCTGCTGCCGCCCTGTCCCACCGACTACGGGCGGTCGCCGGACCGGTGTCGTGCGCCCGGACGCCCGCAGGGAACGGGCTTTTCGCGGCCCTGCCCCGAAGTTACCCACAGAGTTATCCACAACCGGGGGAAAAGGTCAGACGATCTGTGGATAACCTGCGCGGAAGTTGACGCCGGTGTGACTACAGCCTCCCTCATCGAGGGGGGCTGTACCGCCTTTCTGGGCCAGAAAGACCCTGTTCAGCGACAGCACGAACACCCGTACCCCACTCTCCGCGTCCTCACGACCCCACTCTGTGGATAAGTCCATCTCGGGAGTGGACAAAATCTGTCAGGTCAGCGAAGCGGTTCGCGCAAGAACGATCAGGACCGACACCATCAACACCAGTGCACAGGACCCGAACTGCACCAGGTTCCGCCGGGCGCGAGGCGCGTGCACCAGGGCGACGGCGATGAGCGTTCCCGCGACCAGACCGCCGAGATGGGCCTGCCACGCGACGCCCGGCCGCAGGCTGAAGAGCACGTTCAACGCGAGGATGACGAGGGCCGGCCGCAGGTCGTAGTTCATCCGCCGCATGAGCACGACGGTGGCGCCCAGAAGACCGAAGACGGCACCGGAGGCTCCCAGGGAGCCCTGGTTCTGCGCGCTCATCCAGTAGGTGACCGCGCTGCCCGCCAGCCCCGACAGCAGATACAGCGCGAGAAAGCGGAGCCGCCCGAGCGCGGCCTCCAGCGGCCCGCCCAGCCACCACAGCCCGAGCATGTTGAAGGCGATGTGCAGCAGCTCCTCGTGGAGGAAAACCGAGGTGATCAGGCGGTACCACTGCCCCTCGGCGACCCCGGTCAAGCTGCCGGGGAACGGCTGCGGGTCCCAGGCGCGCCCCACCAGCAGCAGGTCCTGGACCAGCCACGACCTGCCGGTGAGCCACACGGCGGCGAAGACCGCCACATTGATCGCGAGCAGGATCTTCGTGACCAGCCGTGGATCGGCCGCCACCGCGCCGCCGGTGAGCGTACGAGGCCGTGCGGCGGCCGGGTGATGGCCCGTACCCGCGCCGGTCCGGACGCATTCCGGGCAGTGGAAACCCACGGAGGCGCTGATCATGCACTCGGTGCAGATCGGGCGCTCGCACCGGACACAGCGGATTCCGGTCTCCCGGTCCGGGTGGCGGTAGCAGAACAGCGTCTCCCCGCCTTCCTCGGACGGGTCGCGTTCCGTCGGCGGCTGCTGGTCCATCGGTACCGACCTCTCGGTCCGTCGCTGCCAGTCCTGTCACTGCCAGTCCTGATCCGTTATGTAACCGTACGGACCATCGGCCCCGATGGTTCCCCGCGCGAAAACCCACCGGGGGAGGACAGGCGGTCGATCGACAGGGCCGCGGCCCAATGCCCTTGGTCGAATGGCCGGCACATCAATGGCCGGCGGTCCGCGGCTCAGTGGCGAGCACGGTTCGGCAGTCCGCGGCTCAGCGGTGCGCGGACCGGTGTCTCACCGTTGCTCGACCAGGACCGACTCCAGTACGACGTCCTGAAGCGGCCGGTTCGTCCGCGGGTTCGCCGGGAGCGACGCGATCGCGTCCACGATCTTGCGGCAGGCCGCACCGGGGACCTCACCGAAGATCGTGTGCTTACCCGTCAGCCATGCCGTGGGTGAGACGGTCACGAAGAACTGCGAACCGTTCGTCCCCGGTCCGGCATTGGCCATGGCCAGCAGGTACGGCCGGGTGAACGCGAGATCGGGATGGAACTCGTCCGCGAACTCGTATCCCGGCCCCCCGGTGCCGTTGCCCAGAGGATCGCCGCCCTGGATCATGAAGTTCTCCAGGACCCGGTGGAAGACCGTCCCGTCGTAGAGCCGGCCGGCGGACCGGGTGCCCGTCGCCGGGTGGATCCACTCCCGGGCACCGGTGGCGAGGTCGACGAAGTTCCGCACGGTCCTGGGGGCGTGGTTCGGCAGGAGCCGGATCTCGATGTCGCCCTGGCTCGTCCTCAGGGTGGCGTACAGCTGCTCGGCCACGGTCTGCCTTCCATCCATCCTCGGTCTGCGCGGTGAAACTCCCCGATCCTCGCACGGCGGACTCTCCCCGCGCGGTGGCTGCGGACGGCACTTCTCCCGTGCCCCGTCCGGGCGCTTCACCGGGACACACCCTGCGGGCAGGCGTCCGTACGGCGCGCCTCCTCCTGAACCGTGGCATCGTCGTCCACGCACTCCATGATTCGGATTGACCGCATTTGTCCCATGCCCCGGATGCCCGTCCCGCATGCCGCAGAGAATCCCCGCAGGCATGATTTCGGCATGGGCGGACAGGCGGAGTACCTACCCGCCACCAAGGAGGAGGATCCCGTGACCCGCATCGACAGCGTGCGCGCCGCAACCGACTCGGCGAAGGAAAGCGCGCAGCACGCCGCGGAAGTGGTGGCGCCTTACGCCGACACAGCCAAGATCCAGGCCGCGCACTACGCCAACGAGGCTCGTGTGCGCCTCGCACCCAAGGTGTCGGCCGCAGCGCAGCAGGCCCGCGTGCAGTACGTCGCGCATGTCGCGCCGCGCATCGACCAGGCACTCGCCCACGTCCCCCCGAAGGTCGACGACGCCGCCCGGGGTGCCGCCGTACGGACCCGCAAGGTGGCCAAGAACGCGGCCGGCTACACGGTGCCCCGCTTCGAGTACGCGGTGGCCGCGGCCACCCCGGTCGCCGAGGAGGCCCAGGTACGCAGCGCCGCTGCCCTGGCCGCGCTGCGGGGTCAGGTGACCGCCAAGGACATCAACCGGCTCGCCCGGAAGAACGCGCGCCGGGCGAAGACCGGTCGGTTCGTCAAGGGATTCCTCGTCTTCTCGCTGGTCGCCGGTGGCGCCTGCGCCGCCTGGCGCTGGTGGGACAGGCAGGCCAACCCGGACTGGCTGGTCGAGCCGTCGGAGCCCACCGCGGTCCACGACGGCCGGGCGCCGCTGACCTCGGTCGACGGCACCGACCTGGACCCCGAGGTCAGGGCGAAGCAGGCGGAAGCCGAAGCGGGTGACCCGAACGGGAAGAACCGCGACGACCGCCCCTGAACCGTCCGGCCCGATCCTCTCCGCGCCGCCCCATGTTTCACGTGAAACGGCGCACCCGCCGAGCCGCCATCGCTCCACCGAGTCCGCCTCGACCGAGGGGCGTCGGACGACCTTCGTGTCGTCCGACGCCCCTCGGTCGCATCCGGAATCCGTCCGCGAAAACCGTCTCCGAAACCCGTCTCCGGAACCGGTGCGGGCGGACCGCCCGGACGCGCGGATGCGTGGGGTCGCAGACCGTGTTTCGCTGGCCAGGTGCCCTCCCGCTCTTCTCCGCACGCCTCCCCGCCGGGGTCCGATCCGGTGCCCGCTCCCCCTGGAAGCAGGCTCTTCCGTCGGCAGCCCCGGCTGGACAGGGCGCTGCTGGTGATCATCGGCCGGCCTCGCCGCCGGCTCGGCTGGCTGCTGCCGCTCGCGCTGCTCGTGGTCGTCTGCTTCGCCGACTGGAACACCTCGGGCGACTTCCGGGTGCTGTCCTGGCTCGTGGTGGTTCCGGTCGTGGCCGCCGCTCTCTGCCCGGTGGGCACCACCGCACTGTTCGCGGTCGCCGCCGTGATCGCGTACCGCGTGATCGACCAGGCGTGGGAGCACGAGTACCGCGCGGGACTGCCCGACTTCATCCTCGTCTCCATGGGCGGGCTGCTCGCCATCGCGGCCGCCTGGCTGCGCCGCCGGGGGGAGCGCCGCGCGCTCTCCGTCCGGAACGTCGCGGACACCACGCGGGCAACCGTGATCCGACCGCTCCCGCCCAGCTGGGGCGGGCTGCTCCACGCGCACATCTATCTCCCCGCCGACGCGGAAGCCCGGCTCGGCGGCGACTTCTACGACATCCAGCCGAGCCCCTGGGGAACCCGCGCACTACTGGGTGACGTGCAGGGCAAGGGCCTCGGAGCCGTGGCGGTGGCCGCCAACCTGCTGGGCACTTTCCGTGAAGCCGGCTTCCACCAGCCGGACCTGCGAGTGGTGGCCGAGCGCATGGAGATCAGGATGGAGCGCAACCGGCTGTACGAGCAGGCGATGGGCTACAAGGACGGCGACCGGTTCGCCACCGCCGTGCTGCTGGACTTCCCGCCGCCCGGATCGGGCGAGGGATTCGTCGACGTCATCAACTTCGGGCACGATCCGCCCTTCGCGGTCAGCGCGCGCGGGGTACGCCTGCTGGACGCGGGCAGCGGCATGCTCCCGCTCGGCCTCAACGAGCTGGTCCCGGTGTCGGACCGGTCCGCGGGACCGCACCGGGTGCGCATCGCGGAGGACGAGACGCTGCTGCTCACCACGGACGGGGTGACCGAGGCCCGCGACCGGGCGGGCGACTTCTTCCCGCTGGCCGAGGCGCTGGAGGTGGCCGTGGCCGAAGACCCGCATCTCGCCGAGTCGCCGTACCGACTGGTCAGAGCGGTACGGGACAGGATGCTGCGGCATGTCTACGGGCGGCTCCAGGACGACACCACGATCTTCGCCGTACGGCTCGCGTCCGCGTCTTCGGAACCCGTCCAGCCGGCGCTGTCCTTCAGCCGGTGGACGGAGATCTCCCCGGCCACCACCGCGCTGCCCGGCCGCCAGGACTCCGCCACGCTGCCCAAACGCCAGGACACCCCCGAGCCACCCCACTGACACACGCGCGGCAGACCCGGTGCGCGCGGCTCAGTGCGGTACGAGCGTCGTGGCGAGCCGGAGGGCGCCCAGCAGCTCGGCGCGGGTGCCGAGCCCGGCGGGAAGGATGTCCAGCCCGGCCGCTATGGCCGGCTGGGCGTGCTGACGGATCGCGGTGGCCACGCCTTCGACCAATGCCCCCGTGGAGGTACCCAGCTCCCCGCCCACGATCAGTGCCGAGGGGTTGAGGAGGTTGCAGAACGAGGCGAGGACGCCGCCGAGCGTTCGGCCGGCGCCGTCCAGGATGCGATCGGTGACGGGATCGTCCACCTGAGGGAGGAAACGCGGGCCGGAGACCACTCCGGGGTGGGTGTGGGCGATCTGCGCCGCGAGGGCGGAGACCGACACCACGGTCTCCAGGCAGCCCCGATTGCCGCAGCGGCACATCTCGGTGTGTCCCGGCAGCTGGGTGTGCCCGATCTCGCCCGCGTACCCCAGTGCCCCCCGGTACGGCATTCCGTCGACGACGATCCCCGCGCCGATGCCGTGGGAGACCTTGACGTAGAGAAAGTCGGTGTAGCAACGGCCGACTCCGAGGTGAAGTTCGCCGTACGCGCCGAGCAGGGCGTCGTTCTCCGTGTGCACGGGCACGCCGAGGCGCTGTTCCAGCTCCTTGCGGGGAGCGAGCCCCACCCAGCTCGACAAAATGGTGGGGGAGCGGACGAGCCCCGATCCGGTGTCGAGCGGGCCGGGCACTCCGGCGACGACGGCACCGAGCCGGTCGATCCCGAACGATCCACGCAGTCCCTCGAGCAGACCCGCCGCCAGGTCGATCGCCTCGACCGCCCGGAGATCGACGTCGAGTTCCACCCGTTCCTCGGCGACGGGATGGCCGAAGGAGTCGCCGAGGGCCACGTTGATGTGGTTGTGGCCGAAGTCGATGGCCGCCACGGGGGCGTCCCCGTCCCGAGGGACGACGCGGAGCACCGCCGCGGGCCGGCCGCTGCCGGAGCCCGGTCCGCCGCCCTCCGCCTGCGTCTCGGTGACGCGTTCGTCGGCGAGCAGCCGGGTCACGGCGTGGTTGACGGTGCTCCGGGAGAGTCCAGTGAGTTCGACGATCCGCGCACGGGTGAGATGGCCCGCCGACCGGATGTGCAGGAAGACGTCCTCGCGGGTCCGTGCGCGGGGCGAGGAGCCTGCTGGCGTCTGAGGCATGCGCAGATCCTATGGTCATGCCGCCCGTCCGCGGCGGGTGTGCGACGACTCCTGTTCACCCTCAAGTACCTCCGTCCGTAACCCCATAGCCCTCTGTCTCCGTCCGGCGCGCACGAAAGCCATGCGAGGGCCTTGGTACCGACAACCTGTGAACCGAGTTCGCGAGCCATGAACCTTCTCGGCGCGCCCGGCAGCCTCCTGCCCGTCCGGTGTCTCCGGAACCGGTTCCGGGGCCCGTTCACTCTCAACAACCCCTCTGACGTGCCCTTATAGCAGACGGTCCGTCCAGTGTCACGGCGTCGGACCGGCCGGAATCGCCATCTTTCATTTAGCCAATCAACGGTCGAAAACCTCGCGAAACTCATAATGTTTTTGCCATTGACCACAGAAAAAGACGCTCTTAGGGTCAGCTCAGCTCACGCCGAGCGGACGACCCTTCCGCAGACCTCCGGGCAGGAGGTTTGCCCGTCCGGCGTGAACCTCCTATCTGGACATTGCGGTTGAGAGAGGACTTACTGACATGTACACCACACGTCACCCCAGAGGTGCGCGCCGCGGCCGGGCCATCGCGATCGCCGCCGCCACCGCGGTCGTCGCAGGCATCGTCTTCACCGGAGTTCCCGCGGCCACCGCGGCCACCTCCGACCCCAACCCGGCGGCGCTGGAGCTGAAGAACGCCGCGCTGTCGCGGGAAGCCGCCACCCAGGGCATGGTCCTCCTCGAAAACCACGACCACGCGCTCCCGATCGCCAAGAAGGGCAATGTCGCCCTGTTCGGCGTCGGTGCCTACAAGACCGTCAAGGGCGGTACGGGCTCGGGCGCCGTCAACAACCGGTACACGATCTCCGCCCGCCAGGGTCTGACCGACGCCGGCTACAAGGTCACTACGAGCGACGCCTACTGGTCCGCGATGACCCAGGCGTACGACACCAAGTACCCGGCGAGCGCGACGGGCAGCGTCTTCGGAACCGCCGTCGACTACTCCTCCGTCGAGCAGCCGCTGACCGCCGCCAACGTGGCGCCCTCGGCCGCCACCGACACCGCGGTCTTCGTCGTGGCGCGGAACTCCGGCGAGGGCTCCGACAGGACCTCCGGCAAGGGCGACTACCAGCTCAGCGACGTCGAGCGCGCCAACCTGAAGGTGCTCGGCCAGACGTACAAGCGCGTCGTCGTGGTGCTGAACACCGGCGGCATCGTCGACACGTCGTTCTTCCAGGAGATCAACAGCGAGGTCAAGAACGCTCCCGGCGGACAGGCGCTCGACGCGCTGCTGCTGATGAGCCAGGCCGGCCAGGAGAGCGGCGCCGCCCTCGCCGAGGTGCTCAACGGCACCGTCACCCCGTCGGGCAAGCTCACCGACACCTGGGCCTCGCAGTACTCGTACTACCCGGCGTCCGCCACGTTCGGCAAGAACGACAACGACCCGCTGACGGAGCAGTACACCGAGGGCATCTACGTCGGTTACCGCTACTTCGACTCGCTCTACAAGAAGCTCAACCCCGCCGACCCGTCGAGCGTCGTCAACTACGAGTTCGGCTACGGCCAGTCGTACACCGACTTCGACATCAAGGCGCAGCAGGTCAAGGCCGACGCCAAGACCGTGAAGGTCACCGCCAAGGTCACCAACACCGGCCGCACCTACTCCGGCAAGGAGGTCGTCCAGGTCTACGTGTCGGCCCCGCAGACCGGGCTCGACAAGGCGTACCAGCAGCTCACCGGCTACGCGAAGACCGACAACCTCGCCCCGGGCCAGTCCCAGACGGTGACGATCAGCTTCGACACCACCTCGCTCGCCGCCTACGACGAGTCCCGCGCGGCCTATGTCCTGGACGCCGGCGACTACGTGGTGCGCGTCGGCAACTCCTCCCGGAACACGCACGTCGCGGCCCGCCTCAACCTCGCGAAGTCCGTCGTCACCGAGCAGGACCACACCGAGCTGGCCGACCAGAAGCCCGCCACCGAGCTCACCAGCTCCACGGCGGACTTCTACACCTACCCGGGTGAGAAGTCGGAGATCGCGCGGGCGGACCGGATCAAGCTGAACCCGTCCTCGTTCCGTACGGAGAAGAAGGCGTCGCCGTACCAGCAGAACGTCTCGGTCGACTCCTCGTCCCCGTACTACGCCCTCGACGGCGACAAGATCTCTTCCACCACGGTCTACCTCGACCCGAAGCAGAAGAACTGGGAGGGCACCGGCTCGGCGTACGCCCCGAAGACCGGTGAGCAGGTCAAGCACGTGTCCACGAACACGGCGACCACCCTGTACGACGTCGCCAAGGGCAAGGCGACCATGGAGCAGTTCGTCGCCGGCCTGAGCGTCTCCCAGCTCGCCGACATCGTCGAGGGCTCCAGCGCCGCGGGCACCACGCTCACCGCCAAGGGCGCCGCCGGCTACACCACGCCGAACTACGAGAAGCTCGGCATCCCCGGCATGGCGCTGTCGGACGGCCCCGCCGGCCTCCGCCTCACGCAGCAGATCGGCACCGGCGACGCCGCCACCTACCAGTTCGGCACCGCCTGGCCCGTCGGCACCCTGCTCGCCCAGAGCTGGGACCGCGACCTGGTCGCCGAGGTCGGTACGGCCGTCGGCGAGGAGATGCAGGAGTACGGCGTCCAGCTCTGGCTCGCGCCCGGCATGAACATCCACCGCGACCCGCTCAACGGCCGCAACTTCGAGTACTACTCGGAGGACCCGCTGATCTCCGGCCTGACCGCCGCGGCCACCACCGAGGGCGTCCAGTCCATCCCCGGCGTCGGCGTGACGATCAAGCACTTCGCCGAGAACTCGCAGGAGACCAACCGCACCACCAGCAACTCGGTGATCGGTGAGCGCACGCTGCGCGAGATCGAGCTCAAGGGGTTCGAGATCGCGGTCAAGGCCGCCCAGCCGATGTCGGTGATGAGCTCCTACAACAAGATCAACGGCACCTGGACGGCGAGCAACTACGACCTGCTCACCGACCTGCTGCGCGGCGAGTGGGGCTACAAGGGCACGGTCATGTCGGACTGGGGCGGCAGCCACGGCTCGCTGACCTCGATGTACGCCGGCAACGACCTCATCGAGCCCGGTGGCAACCCGGCCGAGGTCATCAACGCCATCAAGCGGGTGGCGCCGACCACCGACGTCACCGGCCTGCCCGTGTACAACCGGACCGTGACCACCACCCGCACCTCCTACACCTGGCAGTTCGGTGGGTTCACCCCGTCGGCCACCGGTGGCACGACCCTGGCCACCACCGTCGACGCCAAGACCGACCTCTCGAAGACCCCGCTGTCCGGCGAGACCGTCCGGGACGCGTACAACAACCAGGTGTTCACCCCGAACGCCAAGTACGCCTCGGTCGACGCCGCGTACAAGGCGGTCGCCGCACTGCTCGACCCGAGCGCCGCCGGGCTGACCGCCGCCCAGAAGGCCGGCATCAGCCTCACGAACGTCCAGCACGCCACGGCCGGTGACGACACCAGCCCGGTGGTCGCCTACACCGTCGCGATCAAGGGCGACTACCCCGCCCAGGGCTACCCGCTGCGCCTCGGCGACCTCCAGCGCAGCGCGATCCGCGTCCTCACCACCGCCTCGCAGAGCTCGGCGTTCGAGGAGCTCGCCGGCCTGAACGGCGTGAAGGGCATCAAGGTCGGCCCGTACACCTCGCAGTTCAAGAACCTGGAGCCCGCGGTCACCTCGACGCTGAGCAAGGTCTCCAAGGCGTCCGGCAGCGAGCACGGCTCCGACAACAAGGGTCACGGCTCGGACGACCACGGCCACGGCTCGGACAGCAAGGGCCACTCGGGACACTGATCCCAGGGGCGGCGGCACCCCACCCGGCGCCGCCGCCCACCAGGCACCTCTCGGAGCGCCTCCGACCCGACTCCCCTCGGGCCGGGGGCGCTCCGGCGCGTTCGGGTACGGCGGACGGCAGCAGGTACCCGAACGCCCTCCGGCCGAGCTCAACAGACACGAAAAAGACCCCTCCGCACTGCTTTTCCGCAGTCCGGAGGGGTCTTGTCACGTGGAGCCTAGGAGATTCGAACTCCTGACATCTGCCTTGCAAAGGCAGCGCTCTACCAACTGAGCTAAGGCCCCGAACAACGAACGCCGCCGTCCACGTCTCGCACGTGGGGCGCCCGTCGCAGACCAGAGTACCGGGTCCCGGCGGGTTTCCCACAAAGAGATAGGGACTCCCGGGGGACGACCACTCTCCGTAAGATGTCCGACTAGGTTCGCAGCAGCGAAGGGGAGGCGTGATGGACGCAGCGCAGCAAGAGGCAACCGCAAGAGCGAGAGAACTCCAGCGCAGTTGGTACGGGGAGCCGCTCGGCGCACTCTTCCGCCGACTGATCGATGATCTTGGCCTGAATCAGGCCCGGCTCGCGGCCGTACTCGGACTGTCAGCACCCATGCTCTCCCAGCTGATGAGCGGCCAGCGGGCCAAGATCGGCAACCCCGCGGTGGTCCAGCGCGTCCAGGCGCTCCAGGAACTCGCGGTCCAGGTCGCTGACGGCAGCGTCAGCGCGGGCGAGGCCACCGACCGGATGGACCAGGTCAAGAAGTCCCAAGGAGGATCGGTTCTGTCCAGCACCGGTCAGACCTCGACCACCGGCGGAGCACCCACCGTCCGTCGTGTCGTCCGCGAGATCCAGTCGCTGCTCCGGTCTGTCTCGGCGGCCGGCGACATCATCGACGCGGCCGACTCCCTCGCCCCGACCCACCCCGAACTGGCAGAGTTCCTCCGGGTGTACGGCGCGGGCCGCACCGCGGACGCCGTCGCGCACTACGAGGGACACCAGAACTAGGCCGTGAACGAGGCCGTGGCCGACACGGCCGAGCCCCGGAGGCGGGCTCACCGGTAGCGGCACCAGGACCGGCCGCACGCCTCGCGTCGGTGCCAGGGACTCGCTCGACGCCCCTGGCACCGGGTCGCAACCGGAGTTCAGGCACCCTGCACCATCCGGCACAGGACGGGGAGCGGACACAGCGCAATGGGTGAGGTATTCGCCGGCCGGTACGAACTGGTCGATCCGATCGGACGCGGCGGCGTGGGCGCCGTCTGGCGCGCCTGGGACCACCGGCGCCGCAGGTACGTCGCGGCCAAGGTGCTCCAGCAGAGCGACGCGCACACACTCCTGCGTTTCGTGCGCGAGCAGGCGCTGCGCATCGAGCATCCCCACGTACTCGCGCCGGCCAGCTGGGCGGCCGACGACGACAAGGTCCTCTTCACCATGGATCTCGTCAGCGGCGGTTCGCTGGCCCATGTCATAGGCGATTACGGCCCGTTGCCGCCGCGCTTCGTGTGCCTCCTGCTCGACCAGCTGCTCTCGGGGCTGTCGACCGTGCACGCCGAAGGCGTGGTGCACCGTGACATCAAGCCGGCCAACATCCTGATGGAGGCGACCGGTTCGGGACGCCCGCACCTTCGCCTGTCGGACTTCGGCATCTCGATGCGCAAGGGCGAACCCCGGCTGACCGAGACCAACTACGTGGTGGGCACCCCGGGTTATTTCGCTCCGGAACAGATGATGGGAGCCGAGCCCGACTTCCCCGCCGACCTCTTCGCGGTGGGGCTCGTCGCGCTCTACCTCCTGCACGGCCGCAAGCCGGACTCGCGGGCGATCATCGAGCACTTCGTCACCCACGGCACCCCCGGCGCACCCCAGGGGGTGCCCGAGCCCCTCTGGCAGGTGCTCGCCGGGCTGCTCCAACCCGACCCGCAGGCCCGTTTCCGCACCGCGACCGGTGCGCGCAAGGCGCTGGCCGCGGCCGTGGAGATGCTGCCCGACTCCCCCGCGGAGGAGGAGCCGGTGGAGGTGTTCGATCAAATCGGGCCACTGCCGGAAGGCTTCGGCCCCGAGGGCCCGCTCAGCAGCCCGTTCGGCCCCCCGCCCGGGGGGATTCAGGGCAACGCCCTCAGCGCCCCACCGGCGGGTCCCCAGGGGCCCGGTGGCGCCGCCCCGACCCCCGGCGGCGGTCAACTCCCGCACCAGGCGCCTGCGGTGTCCCACCAGCCCGGCCCGTCGGCTCCCGCCCCCGCTCCGGCCACCTCGCCCCTGCCGTCCATGCCGTCCATGTCGGAGACCGGCAGCTTCCATCTGGCCCCGCCGCCCGCCCCGTCTTCGTGGCCCGCCGCCCCCACGCCCTCCGCGGCTACCGCCGCGACGACCCCGGGGCACCCCGGACCGACCCCGACGCGCGGCTACACCGCGCCCCACGGCCACCCGGCCGGCGTCGCAGCGGCGGCACCCTCCGCTCAGCCACTCCCCACCGGGCCACGGGCCCGTGCAGCACGGCCGGGCCCCTCCCCGAAGGTTGCCGTCCCGGTCCTGCTGGTCGCGCTGATCTGCTTCGCCGTCGGTATCTGGGCGCTCACCCAGGCCTGAGGGCCGGCCGGTCCACCCACCGGGTGCCCGGCACGGCGCGGCAGCAGCGGTACGGCACCGGCGCGGTGGCCGCCGCCGGACCTGCGGGTCGCTACCAGGCTTGCGGCGGCCCTCCGTACGGCGAGGGCCGCCCGGCGGTCCCGTCGGCGGCCACCGGCGCTCCCGCCCCCTGCCGGCGGCGGGCCAGCAGGGTCCAGACGCCGAGCCCCAGCACCAGCACCGTCCCCGCGCCGATCCCGGCCACACCGACGAGCCGCATGGTCGCGCTCTTCGCGGCCTGCGGCGCGCTCTGGCCGCTGCGTGCCATGTCCCGGTCTTCGTCGCTGACACCGAAGATCCCGGCGTCACCGGCGTACGGAGACGCCTGCGCGTCGTTCCTCACCTGGACCGTGAGGGTCAGCTTGATCGGACCGGCGCCGTACTCCTTCGCCACCTTGGGGCTCAGGGCCACCGACACGTAGTACCAGCCGGCGAAACGCATCCCGGAGACGCCGGTCGCGGAGGCGTAGCGATTGCTCCAGCCGACCGGGGGAAGCGGGTCGAGGGAGACGGACGCGGGCCGTCCGGAGTACGAGAGGACCTCCCCTTCCACGTGTCCGCGCGCCGGGTTCGCGAGCGCGAGCGAGAGCGCGTTGCCGAGGAAGGTGGTCGAGGCGTTGTTGTTGCTCAGCTCGGCGGTGACGAAGAGCTGCTGTCCCCAGTCCACCGGAACCCGGTAGAAGCGGGTCTGGCCCGGCGAGACGGCGTCCTTCCACTCACCCGGCTCCAGACCGGTCGCGTCGTTGAACCCGGTACCGCCGGAGCGGGTGGCGCGGGGCGCCGACGTGGGCAGCGGGGCGGGCGATTCGGACGCGAACTCCGTCGCCGCAGTGGTGGGTTGGGAACCGCCTGCCTTCAACGCGGGCTCGACGTCGTGGCGGATCTCCAGGTCCCACTCCTCGGGGGAGGAGGTCTCCTTGGACTTCCGCTCGATCAGGACGTCGTACGCCCCCGCGTCCTGGCAGTACGAACTTCCCTCCTTGACGGTCCGTACCGCGTACGCGGAGATCGGGCGCGCGAACTCCGCGGAACCGACGAGGGCGTCCCCCGAACCGCAATTCGAGTCGTTGCGATCACGGATGGACACGGTGATCCCGTCGCCGTAGGCGACTTCGCCCTCCGCGGACCTGGGCACCGCGACCACCGAGACGTACGCGTCCGAGGCGGCGTCCAGGTTCACCCGGTAGTAGAGCTTCTCCCCGGGCTTGATCGAACTGCGGTACACCGAGCCGGCGTCCAGCACCGACGCGTCGGCGTTCGCCACCTTCCCGGTCACCTGCTTCGCGCCCGGATCGAAGGCGTACGGGGCCGGGTCGGCCGCGTACGCGGTCCCGGACAGGGCCAGTACCGCACACATCACGGCGACGGCCGCCGACGCCGCCCGGACGCCCCTGCCGATCTGCCTCTTCACGCGCTCCCCCTCGTCGTCCCGGCGACCGCCCGGCGCCCCGGCCGCTGCCGCGCACACCCCGCGGCGACACCACCGGAGCGCTCGCCGCTGCGCGGCGGCCTCGATCGATGCGCGTCCATCCTGCCCCGGGGGCCCCTTCGCTGTCTGCGACCACGGCGGATCGGTGCCGTTTCCGGGACGACGGGACCGGACGACGGGCCCAGCAGCGGCGGGAATCAGCCCCGGACAGCACGAAACCCCGGCCGCTCGGCGGCCGGGGTTTCTCACAGACTGCGTCGTCTCACACGCCCGAACCTGCGGGCACGGAGTCGGTCGCCTCCGTCCACAGATCCTGCTCGGCGCGATCCGCCTGGATCTGGCGGTACACGAGGAGCCCGCCGATGGCGGCCAGTGCGACCAGGAGAAGCTTCTTCACCGCGCGACCTCGTCTTTCCTAGGTATTGAGGGACTTCTGCCGCCCGACTATACACACCGGCCGATACCGATCGGTGACCTGCCCGGGCCCCCGCAGAAGGCCCCGCCCCGGGCGATCCCCGAGGTCGGCGGACCTCTCGGACCACCCTCAAAAGCTCCCTCCGGCAGCCCTTCTGGCAGGTCCTGAGGCGTTCCACCAGCCCGGTTGCACCATACGAGTGGTGTTCATCAGAAGATCGGCGCACCGGTGGCGTCGCTCCCAGAAATGCGCTTCTTCATCCACATCATCAGAAAGGTAAGCAAACCGGACCACCTGAAAGTGAGGGGCCATGAGCGCCTTCAAGGTCAAGAACCTCTGGACAGCCTTCATCACCGCCTTCTTCGCCCTCCTCGCCTCCCTCGGCCTCGCCGCGGCGAACGCCTCGGCCACGGAGCAGCAGCCGACGCACACGAAGACCCAGGAGCACACGGGTGCGACCGCGGCAACCGCGACCACCCCGTCGGTCCGATGGACCCTTCCGCGTGACAGGGCGCTCCCACCGACGATGAAGCAGCGCATCCGCGCCGAGGCGCACGGCTCCTCACCCGCCACCAGGCACCTGCCCGCGGACACCGCGAACGCCCCCGGCACCGAAGCGGCCCGCACCAACTACGAGGCCACGGAAGGCGAGTCCCCGCTCCCCCCTCCCTGATGGCCCGCACCACCGAAGACTTCAGGCCCCCGGCCCGGTACCCACCGGCCGGGGGCCTTCCCGTGTGCCGGTACCCCCCGCACGCGACGCGACCCGGGCTGAGTAGCCGTGCTCATGTGCTCCGTCCGGCGCCCGAGCACGCTGGAACGCGTACGGCAGGCAGCTTCGGCAGGCAAGGGGTGGTTGCTGTGGAAAAGGCTCGACCGTCGACCGGCCGGCAGGCCGGCCTCAGTGCGGTTCTTCTCGTCGTCGACCTGATCGTCATCGGCTGGCTGGTGTTCCGCTACGGAATGACCGGGTGGGCCGACTCCTACGACGACGGCAACCCGCCCGAGGCCCCCCACGAGGCCATGCGCGCGACATGGATCCTGTTCGGCGCCGCCGTCGTCACGGGTGGCGGCTTCCATCTCCTGCGCTGGCGTACCTGCGGCACCGTGCAGCTGCTCGTCCTGGGCGCCGGGGCCGCCCTGCTCGCCAGCCTGGCCGCCGGCGGGTAGCCCGTCGGAGGCTACTGGGACCGGCGGCGCGCACTGCCGGGCCCCCCTGGGGCCTGTGGGAGCGGGAGGGGTCACGGACGGTTCAGGGCCCAGGTCTGCAGGACGAAGGGCCGGCCCTTCTCCTCACCCGTGATCAGCGGCACGTCGAGCAGTCCGAAGCCCGCCTTGGCGGCCACGGCGACGCTCGCCCGGTTCTCGGCCTCCAGCTCCAGGATCACCCGCTCCGCGCCCAGCTCCCCGAAGGCGTACGCGGCCATCAGCAGCACCGCCCGCGGCGCGAGGCCCCGGCCCCGGTGCGCGGGACCGATGGCATAGCCGATCTCCGTGCCCTCGGGGGCACGCCGCAGCATCACCTCGCCGAGCGGCGCACCGCCGTCGACGGTGACGGCGAGCAGGATCGTGGTGCCGTCCGCCCGCGACCGCCGGGCCAGGTCCAGCCGCGCCCGCGCGGCCGCCTCGCCGAAGGGGGAGACGATCGGCGTCCAGTACGCGGTGTCGGGGTCGTCGAACAGCTCCGGCATCGCGGTCAGGTCGGCCTCCGTCCAGTCGCGGAGGACGAGGCCCTCCCCCGAGAGTTCGAGCCGCTCGGGAAAGGACGGAGTGGTACCGCTCATGGTGTGGGCCTCCCTGGCCTGTTCGGGACGGAGCAGAACAGCCGCGAGACCGTCAGGAACTCCCTCGCGCGCTCTCCGCGGACCGCCTGCCCGGGGCGGGGACCGGCCGGCCCTGACGGTCCTCGGCGAATTTCCCGAGGCCCCACCGATCGGCCGACCGCACCGGATACGCCGAAGGCCCCTCGCCGTTTCCGGTGAGGGGCCTTCGTACTGGTGGGGCTAACAGGATTTGAACCTGTGGCCTCATCCTTATCAGGGATGCGCTCTAACCAACTGAGCTATAGCCCCGCCGCGCTGCTGCGCTGACTTCTGAAGATTAGCGCACGTCGGGGCCAGTCCCAAAATCGATAGCCCGCGGGCTACTCGTCCTCGGCCAGCGTGAGCTCCACGCCGCCCACGAATCCCGCCGACAGGTTGTAGATGAAGGCGCCCAGCGTCGCCAGCGCGGTGGCCAGCACCACGTCGATCACCGCGATGACCGACGTGAAGATGAGGACGCGCGGCAGCGAGAGGAACGACTGCAAGTCGAAGCCGTTGCTCTCGTTGGAACCCGTCGCCTCGCTGATCGTGCCGCCCACGGTGGAGAAGACGCCCATGGCGTCCATCACCATCCACAGGACCGCGGCCGCGACCACGGTGCAGATGCCGAGCGCGATGGAGAGCAGGAAGCTCACCTTCATCACCGACCACGGGTCGGCCTTCGACACCCGCAGTCGTGCCTTGCGGGTACGCGGAGTGGTCCGCGCCCCCGTCCGCGGCAGACGTACTCCTTGCCCACCGGTGGCCTGTCGGCCCCCCGCCGGCGATTCGTACGCCTGCGGCGGGTGGTAGGGACCCGCCGTCCCTTGCGCGGGCTCCCGCTCACCGGGCAGTGGCCCGTTCGCGTAGCCCTCGTATTGGGGCTGCGGGCCCCGAGTGTCCGTCACAGTGCCCCCTTGGGAGTCCGTGGCAGGGCCACGGGCACCGTTCGCTCCGTCTCCAGAAGCGGCCGAATCGGCGCCCGTGGCTCCACTCACGCTCTACTCCTCGTGCTCCCCGGTCGAGGGCTCCGTGCCCTCGACAGTGCCCTCGGCCTGAACTTCGGCCGATGCCTCGTCCGAACCGTCCTCGGCCTCGGAGGTCCCGTCGACCTCTTCCGCCTCACGGCCGGCCTCGGCGTTGCGCGCGATGCCGACGACGGCATCCCGCTTGCCAAGATTGATCAGTTGGACGCCCATGGTGTCACGGCCCGTCTCCCTGACTTCATTGACTCGCGTGCGAATCACACCACCGCCGAGGGTGATGGCGAGGATCTCGTCCGTCTCCTCCACCACCAGGGCCCCGACGAGCGACCCGCGGTCCTCGACGATCTTGGCGGCCTTGATGCCGAGGCCGCCACGACCCTGGACGCGGTACTCGTCGACGGGGGTGCGCTTCGCGTACCCGCCGTCGGTCGCGGTGAAGACGAACGTACCGGGCCGGACCACGTTCATCGAGAGCAGCTCGTCGCCTTCGCGGAAGCTCATCCCCTTGACGCCCGAGGTGGCGCGGCCCATCGGGCGCAGCGCGTCGTCCGTCGCGGTGAACCTGATCGACTGGGCCTTCCTGCTGATGAGCAGCAGGTCGTCCTCGGCCGACACCAGCTCGGCGCCGATCAGCTCGTCGTCGCTGCCGTCCGCGGTCTCCCGCAGGTTGATCGCGATGACACCGCCGGAACGGGGCGAGTCGTAGTCCTTGAGCGCCGTCTTCTTCACCAGGCCGCCCTTGGTGGCCAGGATCAGGTAGGGCGCGGCCTCGTAGTCGCGGATCGCGAGGATCTGGGCGATCCGCTCGTCCGGCTGGAAGGCCAGCAGGTTCGCCACGTGCTGACCGCGCGCGTCCCGGCCGGCGTCCGGGAGCTCGTACGCCTTCGCGCGGTAGACCCGGCCCTTGTTCGTGAAGAACAGCAGCCAGTGGTGGGTCGTCGACACGAAGAAGTGGTCGACGATGTCGTCTTCCTTGAGCTTCGTGCCGCGCACGCCCTTGCCGCCGCGCTTCTGCGAGCGGTAGTCGTCCGTCTTGGTGCGCTTCACGTAGCCGCCACGCGAGATCGTGACGACGATGTCCTCCTCCTGGATCAGGTCCTCGATGGACATGTCCCCGTCGAAGGGCACCAGCTTGGAGCGCCGGTCGTCGCCGAACTTCTCGACGATCGCGGCCAGTTCCTCGCTGACGATCTGGCGCTGCCGCTCGGGCGAGGCCAGGATCGCGTTGTACTCGTTGATCTTCGCCTGGAGCTCGTCGTGCTCGGCGGTGATCTTCTGGTGCTCCAGCGCGGCCAGCCGGCGCAGCTGCATCTCCAGGATCGCGTTCGCCTGGAGCTCGTCGATCTCCAGGAGGCCCATCAGGCCCTCGCGCGCGACCTCCACGGTCTGGCTGCGCCGGATGAGGGCGATGACCTCGTCGATGGCGTCCAGGGCCTTCAGGAGGCCACGCAGGATGTGCGCCCGCTCCTCCGCCTTGCGCAGCCGGAACTTCGTCCGCCGGACGATGACCTCGATCTGGTGCGTCACCCAGTGACGGATGAACGCGTCGATCGAGAGGGTGCGCGGCACCCCGTCGACGAGCGCCAGCATGTTGGCGCCGAAGTTCGTCTGGAGGTCGGTGTGCTTGTAGAGGTTGTTCAGCACGACCTTGGCGACCGCGTCCCGCTTGAGCACGACGACCAGGCGCTGACCGGTGCGCGAGGAGGTCTCGTCGCGGACGTCCGCGATCCCGCCGATCTTGCCGTCCTTCACCAGGTCGGCGATCTTCTGCGCGAGGTTGTCCGGGTTGGTCTGGTACGGAAGCTCCGTGACGACCAGGCACTGCCGGTTCTGGATCTCCTCGACCGCGACGACCGCGCGCATCGTGATGGAGCCGCGACCGGTGCGGTACGCCTCCTCGATGCCCTTGCGGCCCACGACCAGGGCGCCCGTCGGGAAGTCCGGGCCCTTGATGCGTTCGAGCAGCGCGTCCAGGAGTTCCTCGTGCGAGGCCTCCGGGTGCTCCAGGTACCACTGGGCGCCGGCCGCGACCTCGCGGAGGTTGTGCGGCGGGATGTTGGTCGCCATGCCGACCGCGATGCCCGCCGAGCCGTTGATCAGCAGGTTCGGGAAGCGCGCCGGCAGAACCACCGGCTCCTGGTTGCGGCCGTCGTAGTTGTCCTTGAAATCGACGGTCTCCTCGTCGATGTCCCGGACCATCTCCATGGACAGCGGCATCATCTTGCACTCGGTGTACCGCATGGCCGCGGCCGGGTCGTTGCCCGGGGAACCGAAGTTGCCGTTGGAGTCCACCAGCGGCATGCGCATCGACCAGTGCTGCGCGAGGCGCACCAGGGCGTCGTAGATCGAGGAGTCGCCGTGCGGGTGGTACGTACCCATGACGTCACCGACGACGCGGGCGCACTTGTAGAAGCCCTTCTCGGGGCGGTAACCGCCGTCGTACATCGCGTACAGCACCCGGCGGTGGACGGGCTTGAGGCCGTCCCGCACGTCGGGGAGCGCACGCGAGACGATGACGGACATCGCGTAGTCGAGGTAGGAGCGCTGCATCTCCGTCTCGAGCCCCACGGGCTCGACACGCATGCCCACACCGGCCGCGGCGGGCTGTTCTTCCGGTGTCACAGGGGTGTTCTCGTCGGCCATTGCTGGTCAAAGTCCTTTCGAGCGGCGGCTTGCTTGTACGGCCGACTCAGATGTCGAGGAAGCGGACGTCCTTGGCATTGCGCTGGATGAACGAGCGCCGTGCTTCGACGTCCTCACCCATCAGCACCGAGAAGAGGTCGTCGGCCTGCGCCGCGTCGTCGAGGGTGACCTGGCCGAGCACCCGGTGGTCGACGTCCATCGTGGTGACGCGCAGCTCCTCGGCGTTCATCTCGCCGAGGCCCTTGAAGCGCTGGATCGAGTCTTCCTTGATCCGCTTGCCGTTCTGCTTGCCGAGCGCCACCAGGGCGTCCCGCTCGCGGTCCGAGTACGCGTACTCGAAGTCGTCCCGGCCCCACTTGATCTTGTAAAGCGGCGGGCGCGAGAGGTAGACGTGACCGGCCTCGACCAGCGGGCGCATGAAGCGGAAGAGGAACGTCAGCAGCAGGGTGTTGATGTGCTGGCCGTCGACGTCGGCGTCCGCCATCAGGATGATCTTGTGATAGCGGAGCTTCTCGATGTCGAAGTCCTCGTGGACCCCGGTACCGAAGGCCGAGATCAGCGCCTGGACCTCGGTGTTCTGGAGGATCTTGTCGATCCGGGCCTTCTCGACGTTCAGGATCTTGCCGCGGATCGGCAGGATGGCCTGGTACATCGGGTTACGGCCCGACTTCGCCGAACCACCGGCGGAGTCACCCTCGACGATGAAGATCTCGCACTTCGTCGGGTCGTTCGACTGGCAGTCGCTGAGCTTGCCCGGCAGCGACGCGCTCTCCAGCAGACCCTTGCGGCGGGTCAGGTCGCGCGCCTTGCGGGCCGCCACACGGGCGGTCGAGGCGGCGATGCCCTTGCGGATGATGTCGGCCGCTTCGTTCGGGTTGCGGTCGAACCAGTCCGTGAGCTGCTCGTGGACGACCTTCTGCACGAAGGTCTTCGCCTCCGTGTTGCCCAGCTTGGTCTTCGTCTGACCCTCGAACTGCGGCTCGCCCAGCTTCACCGAGATGATCGCGGTGAGACCCTCGCGGACGTCCTCGCCCGTGAGGTTGTCGTCCTTCTCGCGGAGCAGCTTCTTGTCACGCGCGTACCGGTTGACCAGCGAGGTCAGCGCGGCGCGGAAGCCCTCTTCGTGGGTACCGCCCTCGTGCGTGTGGATCGTGTTCGCGAAGGAGTACACGCCCTCGGTGTACTGCGTGTTCCACTGCATGGCGATCTCGGCCGAGAGGAGTCGCTCCTTGTCCTCGGCCTCGATGTCGATCACCGACTGGTGGATCAGGTCGCCCTTGCGCGAGTTCAGGTACTTCACGAAGTCGACGATGCCGCCCTCGTAGTGGTACGTCACCGTCCGCGCCGGCGGTTCTTCGGTGGACGCGGTGACCTCGGCCTCGTCGGCACCCACGGTCGCCTTCGCCGACTCACGCTCGTCGGTGAGCTTGAGCGTGAGGCCCTTGTTGAGGAACGCCATCTCCTGGAAGCGGCGCGCGAGGGTCTCGAAGGAGTACTCGGTGGTGTCGAAGATGTCACCGTCGGCCCAGAAGGAGACCGAGGTGCCGGTCTCCTCGGTGGCCTCGTGCTTCGCCAGAGGTGCGGTCGGCACGCCCAGCTTGTAGTCCTGCGTCCAGCGGTAGCCGTCCGTCTTGACCTCGACGGCCACGCGGGTGGAGAGAGCGTTGACGACGGAGACGCCGACGCCGTGCAGACCGCCGGAGACGGCGTAACCGCCACCGCCGAACTTGCCGCCCGCGTGCAGGACGGTCAGCACGACCTCGACGGCCGGCTTCCCTTCGGACGGCACGATGCCGACGGGGATGCCTCGCCCGTTGTCGATCACGCGGACCCCGCCGTCAGGAAGGATCGTGACGTCGATCGTGTCGGCGTGCCCGGCGAGGGCCTCGTCGACGGAGTTGTCGACGACCTCCTGCACGAGGTGGTGGAGTCCACGCTCACCGGTCGAACCGATGTACATGCCAGGTCGCTTGCGGACCGCGTCCAGTCCTTCGAGGACGGTGATCGCGCTGGCGTCGTACGAGGCGGTGACCTCGCCGTGTTCGCCGGCTGTGGACGGGTTGTTCTCGTTGGGGTTGCCGGAATCGGCCACGAAGCGCCCTTTCTGGCACAGCACAGGCCGTTCTCCGGCAGGCGGGAGCGGCTGCGTCGTTCGGCTGGTAATCGACGACACCCGCTCAGTAGCGGGATTGTTCATCAGTCTACCGCTAGCGCCGACCCGAATGGGGGTTTGGCGGTACCTGAGTCCGCATGTGCCGCCCTGAACCAGCGGCTGACGACTCCCCATATTCAGGACGGGGCTCTGAGAGGCTCACACGGGCGTTGAGCGCTTCTGCCTGTCAACCTCCCGCTACGGTGAGGGACACCCGCTCGGCCCTCGGAGGTTTCAACCACCACACAACGGCACAAGCCGCAGGCCCAGGGGGTCGCCGGAGCCGGCCCGGCGGTACGGGACCCGGGCAGCGCGATGGGCCCGTCGGCGGTTCGCCGGGCCTGGCCCATTCACGTCGACGGGTCACGAAGGACCAGCTCACAGGGGGTTACCGGCGGAAGCGTCCGCCGGTGGGAAGGCGTGCGGTCAGCCGTACGTGTCACCGGGGCCGGTCGATCCGGGCGCGCGCAGCGGCCCGTACCGGCGCTGCGGGCCGCCGGGGCCAAGCACCTTGATCATGCGGACCGTGCCCTGCCCGAGATCGGCGTTGAGCCGCGCCACCAGCTGGGGCGCGAGAAGCCGCAGCTGCGTGGCCCAGGCGGTCGAGCTGCACTGGACGGTCAGCACCCGGGCCTCGGGTGCCTCGTCGTACTTCAGGGGCACGCAGTGTTTGGCCAGATCCTCGCCCACGATCTGCGGCCACCGGCCCATCACACCGCCCACCGCGGCGGGCGTCTCCCAGCCGCGTTCGGTGATCAGCCGGTTGATCGCGGAGCCGAGCGCCAGCGGGTCCCTGCCGTCCGACCGCGCGCCGGAGCGCAGTCCACCCCCGCGTCTGGCCTGTTTCCGCTGCTGGGCGGCGGCACCCCGCGCCGCGGCCTGCTCCTTCGCGGCCCGCAGCGCCACCCTGGCCAGGTCCACCCCGGACGGCTCGGGCGCCTTGCCGCCCTTGTCCGGGGCGGACTCGTCGCGGTCGCCGGAGGCGCTCACAGCCGGGTCACCTCGCCGCCGGCGACCTCGTACCGGGTGCCGGTGAGCACCCCCGGCACGTCGTCGTCGACCGCGGCCGTCACCAGCACCTGTTCGGCCGGGGCCACCAGCTCCGCAAGGCGTTCGCGGCGCCGCGCGTCCAGTTCGGCGAAGACATCGTCGAGCACCAGGACGGGTTCGTTGCCCTCGGCCCGCAACAGCTCGTAGGAGGCAAGTCGCAGCGCCAGCGCGTACGACCAGGATTCCCCGTGGCTCGCGTACCCCTTCGCGGGCATACCGCGCAGGCCCAGCAGCAGGTCGTCCCGGTGCGGCCCGACGAGGGTCACGCCCCGCTCGATCTCCTGCTTCCGCACGCCGGCGAGCGCGGCCAGCAGCTGTGCGCAGAGCTCCTCACGGGTCCGTGCCGGCTCCTCGGCCACCGAACCGCGGTACTCCAGCCCCACCGGCCCGCCGCCCGGGGCGACGTCGCCGTACGCCTTGTCGGTGAGCGGCTGGAGCACGGCGATCAGGTCCAGCCGGTGCGCCAGCAGCTCGGCGCCGACCTGGGCCAGATGCTGGTCCCAGACGTCGAGCGTGGACATGTCCATGGAACGCCCGCCGTGGCGACGGGCCATCGCGGCGGACTTCAGCAGGGTGTTGCGCTGCTTCAGCACCCGGTCGTAGTCGGAGCGGACCCCCGCCATCCGGGGGGAGCGGGCGGTGACCAGCTCGTCCAGGAAGCGGCGACGCTCACCGGGGTCGCCCTTGACCAGGGCGAGATCTTCCGGGGCGAACAGCACGGTTCGCAGGATGCCCACCACGTCCCGCGGTCTGACCTGCGAGGACCGGTTGATCCGGGCACGGTTGGCCCGTCCGGGGTTGAGCTCCAGCTCGATCAGCTGGGAGCGCTCGCCCTGGGTCACCGAGGCGCGTACGAAGGCGCGCTCGGCGCCCATGCGTACCAGCGGGGCGTCCGAGGAGACCCGGTGGCTGCCGAGGGTGGCGAGATAGCCGACCGCCTCGACGAGGTTGGTCTTGCCCTGGCCGTTGGCCCCCACGAACGCGGTGACGCCCGGGTCGAGAGGTACCTCGACCCGGGCGTACGAGCGGAAGTCGGCCAGCGAGAGATGCGTGACGTGCATGGTCGCGGGCCTTCCGTCCGTCCTGCTGTGCGTGCGTACTACTTCTTGTTCTCCACCGCGTGGCCACCGAACTGGTTGCGCAGCGCGGCGATCATCTTCATCTGCGGCGAGTCGTCCTGACGCGAGGCGAAGCGCGCGAAGAGCGACGCGGTGATCGCGGGCAGCGGCACCGAGTTGTCGATCGCGGCCTCCACCGTCCAGCGGCCCTCGCCGGAGTCGGCGGCGTAGCCGCGGAGGCTGTCGAGGTGCTCGTCGTCGTCCAGGGCGTTGACCGCGAGGTCGAGCAGCCAGGAGCGGATGACGGTGCCCTCCTGCCAGGAGCGGAAGACCTCGCGCACGTCGGTGACGGAGTCGACCTTCTCCAGGAGCTCCCAGCCCTCGGCGTAGGCCTGCATCATGGCGTACTCGATGCCGTTGTGGACCATCTTCGCGAAGTGGCCGGCACCGACCTTGCCCGCGTGGACGGAACCGAACTCGCCCTCCGGCTTGAGCGCGTCGAAGATGGGCTGCACCTTCTCGACGTCCTCGGGCTTGCCGCCGTACATCAGGGCGTAGCCGTTCTCCAGGCCCCAGACACCGCCGGAGACGCCGCAGTCGACGAAGCCGATGCCCTTGATGCCCAGCTCGACGGCGTGCTTCTCGTCGTCGGTCCAACGGCTGTTTCCGCCGTCGACGACGATGTCGCCGGGCTGGAGCAGCTCAGCCAGCTCGTCGATGGTGGACTGCGTGGCCGCGCCCGCCGGGACCATGACCCAGACGACACGCGGGCCCTTCAGCTTGCCCACAAGCTCTTCGAGGCTGTGGACATCGGCGACGTCCGGGTTCCGGTCGTAACCGATGACGGTGTGGCCTGCGCGGCGGATGCGCTCGCGCATGTTGCCGCCCATCTTGCCGAGGCCGACGAGACCGAGCTCCATCAGAGATTCCTTAAGCGTTGTGCCGATACGTTCCCAGCTCCGAGCCTACGCCCCCGGTTTCCAGGGTGAGGCAGATCTGGAAGAGGGGGTGTCGGGAGAGGGTGCGGGTGGGGT
>NZ_JBSFVR010000063.1:0-27529 GCF_053592415.1 Streptomyces sp. NPDC002690
GCGAACTCCCGCTTCAGCGCCGCCGCCGAGAAGCGCATCGTGGCGCCGCTCTCCACGTCGCCGCCCCCGAACGGCTGCGAGGCGGTTCCGCCGCCGGCCGTGGACTCCGGCGGGACCGGGGCCGGGGCCGGGGCCGAGGCCTGCGGCGCGTACGGTCCGGGGGTGAACGGCGTGACGGGCGGGGTCTGTTCGGGGATCGCGGGCGGCACGGGCGGCGGGGGAGCCGCAGCCGTCCAGGCGCGCTCGAACCCGCCCTGGGACGGCAGTCCCGGCACCGGAGACCCGTTCGGGGGCGGCGGAGTGGGAGGGGTGCCCGATCCGCCCGAGGAGTCGCCCACCGCGTTCTGCGTGTACCAGGCGGGCGGGGTGTAGTCGATGGTGAACTCACCCGTCAGCTCGGCGGGATCGGCGTCGGACGACTCGTCGCCGGGCGTGTTCCATCCCTCGCGCATCTCGTCCCGATCGCTGTTCACTGTGCCTCCTGGTGTGGTCGAGCACCCTCGTGCCGTGGTGGGCAGGGACGACCGTCTCCCCGTTGTCCGATACGCCCGGCTTTCCCTCCGGGCCACGTGTCGCACGCCCGAAGGTACCGCGACACGCCCACACCCCACCCTAATCGCCATCGGGCCCCCTACGTCAGGCCGTACCCGGGGCAGTGAACAGTCCGTGCCGTCACACTCGCCCGCACCGGGCCCGAGCCGTGTCCGGCCCTTCCCGCCGGGCGGGCGAACGGTCGGACACGGCCCAGGTCGCCCCGCGCGCACCACGGCGGCGGCCACGACATCCCCGCGACGGGTGGACGCGCGAACGGGGCGGCGGCCCGGCCGGACCACCGCCCCGCACACTCCGCCGACCCCTACTTGAGGTCGAACTCCCCGTCACGGGCGCCGAGTACGAAGGCCCGCCACTCCGCCTCGGTGTAGCGCAGCACCGTCCCGGGGTCCAGCGAGGAACGCATCGCGACCGCACCCTCGGGCAGATGGGCGATCTCGACCCGCTCCTCCTCGGCTTCGGTGCCGGGGGCGCTCAGCCACACGGCGTCCGTGATGTCGAGCGCGTAGAGCTCGTCCTTCTCCTGCTGGGTGCCCATTGCGGCGCCCCTTTCGATCGAACGGTGACGTGGGACTCCATCGTCCATGGAACGCACCCCCGGCGGGGCGGAACCGGACGGATTCAGTCCATCCTGCGGGCCGTCCCCAGCAGTCCGGTCTCCGCGTCCGTCGCGCTCGTCATCACCCAGTGGTGCTCACGGCCCGACACCCAGAGGGTGACCCCGTCCGCCAGCGTCGGCAACGCCTCGCTCTCGACGCGCGAGAGACCGAGGATGCGGCCGATCTGCTCCGCCTCGGAAGGGGAGACCCGCTGCACCCCCACCAACGACGAGGACCGCATCAACCGCGGTGCCACCGGGCTCAGATAGGGGAGCAGCGTCAGCACGGACTGCCAGGGCGACGAGACGACCCGACCACGGGGAGGCCGCATCCCGCAGTCCCGTACGACGACCACCGGACTGCCCACCGTCGCGCCCGTGGGGGGCACCCGGCCCACCTCGTGCAGGGAGACGCACTCCAGCCCGGCGCCCGCCGCCTGCGCCATCGCGGTCCACGCCTGCGTACGGCCCGTCTCCACCGCGACCCGCGCACCCGTGCCCGCCGCGCGCAGCGCCAGCACCTGAGCGGTCCACAGACCACCGATGAGCAGCACGTCGTACGGGGCCGGGCGGTGGAAGCCGATGATCTGCGGGCGGTTCTCCGCGTCATTGCCGATCACCACACCGTCGTCACCGACCGGCAGCGACAACGCGCCCAGATGGTCCACCGCGATGGTGTGGCCCGCGTGCCGCGGACCCCGCAGTCCGTGCCGCGACATGATCCGGCTCACTGCGCGCCTCCCAGCGGAAGAGTGGCGAGCACTCCGGGCAACTGCTCGCGGTCCAGCCGTACAAGACCGACCTTGGCCACCCGGGCCGCCTGCACCAGCGTCCTGCGCACACTCACCAGTTCCGTGTCGGAACCGCCGGTGATCCGGACGTGCCCGGCCACCGACACCGCCCCCTGGTGCGCCCCGCGCCGCACGGTGAGGCTGAACGTCGTGGCGTACGCCGGTACCGAGGTCAGCAGCGCCACCAGCTTGGGCAGCGGTGTCGCACCCCGGCCCAGTTCGGGCCAGCGGTCGACGGCGTACGTCGTGTGCCACCGGTCGTCGCACCGCCACACCCGCGAAGTCTCCTTCGTCCGGCGCTGCGCCGCCGCTTCCTGGCGCACCGCGCGTGCCGACTGGATCGGATTCGCGCAGGCCGACGTGGCCACGGCCGCGTTCAGCTCCTCCTGGTCGAGGACGGTCGCCCGGAACCCCGCCCCGGTGATCCGGCTCGCCACATGGTCCGCCATCCGCACCAGACAGCGCTGGGCACCGGCGACCCCGCCCCCGCGCGCCTCCACCGCCTCCCGGCAGAGTTCCGGGTCGAGCTTCACCGCCACCCAGGTCATCCGCAGCGCCGGAGCCCCGGTCTGCTCCTGCAGAGGGGCGTACGAGAGACGGGCCACCGACCGCGCCGGGAGGTGCGGCGCCGGGGCGCAGCGGACCTGCTGCACCAACTGCGCGGACTCCAGCACGATGTCGTCCACCTCGAGCGCCTCGCCGAGCAGCGTCAGCGGAAGCGCCCGGGCGCCGAACGCCGGGCGGAGCGCCTCGCCGCTCGCCTCGACCCGCACCACGGCGGTGAGGAAGGTGCCGTCACCGAGCATCCCGACCGTACGGCGCTCACGGTCGATGTAGACGAAGGGGGCGAAACCCGGCACGTTCTCCGCGATCGGGGCCAATGCGGCCTCAGCGTCCGGCTGATGACCCACCGGCATCCGCTGCCGGGCCCGCAACGCGAACGCCGTCGACAGCCAGTCCTGCAACGCGGTACCGCGCCGTCGGATGACCGCGATCACCACCAGGACGCCGGCGACCACCATGCCGGGAACCATCCACATCCCACCGAGCGCGGCTCCCACCGCCGCCGCGCCCAACGCCACCTCGACCAGCACCAGCTGCCGCAGCAGAGGACTGACCCGGCTGGTCCGCGAGGCCGACCGCAGCACCGCGGAGGCGGGCGCGGTGGAGCCGGAAGAGGCCTCGGGTCCGGTCCCTGGCCGTCGGCCGCGGCGTTGCCGCCGGGAAGTGCCGGACGCGTCCGCGGTCCCCCGACCCGTACGCTCGCGCGTCGCAGTGCCCATCGCCGTGTTGCCCCCTCGTGTCCCTATTCAGCTTTTTCCCTATGGCTGTTGACCGGGCGATCACCCTACCTGAGGCGTGTCCGCGCACCGTCAACAGGCATAGTAGGGGCGCCGGTGCGACAACTGAATCCGCAAACGGATGTGGTTATCTGGTCGCCCGTCGGGGAGAAGGGGCAGCGGATCATGGCATCAAGGCGGGACGAACTCAACGCCTACACCTTTGCGAAGCGGAGGTTGATCGCACAGTTCGTGCAACCCCACCCCAGCGGCTCCGAGGAAGGTGCGCCGCGGCCCCTGCGCGCGGTGGTCCCCGGGACCGTCGTCGGCGTCGTGATCCTCGCGGTCTTCGGTGCCTGGGGCATGTTCAAGCCCGTCGCACCCACCGGATGGGACACCCCCAACGAGAACGTCATCATCGCCAGCGAGTCGACGACGCGTTACGTCGTCCTCAAGACCAACGGCAAGACGCAGCTCCATCCGGTCCTCAACATGTCCTCCGCGAAACTGCTGCTCGACCCGGACAAGGGCAAGGTCATCAACGTCGCCGAGTCCGAACTCGACAGCGGCAAGATCCCGCACGGCGCGACCCTCGGCATCCCCTACGCACCCGACCGCCTGCCCGACGGAGGCGACGCCGGCGCCACCAAGCGCTGGGCCGTCTGCGAGCGCCCCGGCGAGGGCGGCCGGGCGATCCAGAAGGCGGCCTTCGTCTTCGCCGCGCGCGAGGAGAAGAAGACCGAGGGCACCCAGCGGCTCACCGCCGGAGAGCTGATGTACGTCGAAGGCCCGGACGGCGTCCGCCACGTCGTGGACGCCGACGGCCGCGCGTACACCGTCGACAAGACGGACGAACTCCTGCTGCGCACCCTCGTGGGTGAGCGCCGCACCCCGCAGCGGGTCTCCTCGGCCTGGCTGGCGACCCTGCACACCGGCGACCCCATCACCTTCCCGGTGGTCCCCGGTACGGCCGGCGAGGACGCCGGGGTGGGCGGCGACCTGGACCCCGCGCTCGACAAGGTCGGCATGGTCCTCGAAGCGACCTCGGGCACCTCGACCCGGAAGTACGTGGTCCTCCAGGGCCGGGTAGCGCCCATCTCCGAGTTCACCGCCAAGCTGCTCCTCAGCAGCCGCGACCTCATCGACCTCGGCCAGGCGGGCACCGCGAAGGCGGTCAGCGCCGCCGCCATCGCACCGGGCCAGTCCTTCGGCGACGACAAGAAGTGGCCGAAGGACGCGCCTCGCGCCGTCAACTCCGCGAGCACCGCGAGCGGCAGCCGCAACACCGTGTGCAGCGTGCTGCGCGCGGTGAACGGCGACACCGGAGCCACCACCCTCTCCACCTGGGCGGGGACCGGTTTCCCCGCCACCCTGCCCACCGGCTCCAGCAGCGCGTACGTCACCCCCGGCTCGGGCCAGCTCTTCCGCCAGTTCAAGGGCTCGGACACCTCCACCGGGTACCTCTTCCTGGTCACCGACACCGGGCTGCGGTACGCGATGCAGTCCAACGGCGACAGCGCCGGGGGCGACTCGGGGATCGGCGAGTCCGGCTCCGCCAAGGAGAAGGCCGAGCGACTGGCCGAGGCGCAGCAGGCCCAGACCCGGCTCGGGTACGGGAAGGTCGACCCGGCCCCCGTCCCCGCGGCCTGGTCCGAATTTTTGCCGACCGGCCCCCGACTGTCGACCGCGGCTGCCCGTCAGCCGCAGGGCTCCTGAGAAGGGCGGCGGACAGCCATGACCCCCCTGAACCCCCCGAAACACGCACGACTCCTGAAGCGGCGTCTGCTGACGGTCGCCGCGGCGACCGCGGTCACCCTGGTCTCCGTACCGGTCGTCCCCGCCGCCGCCGACGACTTCACCCAGTGCACCTTCCCCTCGAAGCCGTACGCGGGACGCCCCTGGTCGCTCCAGCGTGTGCTGCTCGACCAGCTCTGGAGCCGCTCCACCGGAAAAGGTGTCCGGGTCGCGGTGATCGACACCGGGGTGGACACGGTGAACCCGCAGCTGAAGAAGGCCGTCGACGCCTCGGCGGGGATCAACCTGATGGCCAAGGGCATCAAGGACGAGAACGGCGATCCCCTCCCGCGCGGCAAGGAGAACGGCACGACGGACACCGTCGGCCACGGCACGCGGGTCGCCGGCATCATCGCCGCCAGAGAGGCGAAGGACACCGGCTTCGTGGGGCTCGCCCCCGACGCCACGATCATCCCGATCCAGCAGAACGACGCCGAGGGACACGGCACGGCGAAGAGCCTCGCCGACGCCATCGTCTACGCCGTCGACACCGCCCACGCCGACGTCATCAACATCTCCCAGGACACGGCCAACGCGGTGGAACCCGAGGTCGCACTCCAGCAGGCCGTCGACCACGCGCTCGCCGCGGAGGTCGTCGTGGTCGCCTCGGCGGGCAACGACGGACTCGACGCGACCGACAAGAGGACCTACCCCGCCTCGTACCCGGGGGTGTTGGCGGTGGCCGCCTCGGACCGCAACAACGAGCGAGCCGGCTTCTCCCAGACCGGTTCCTGGGTGGGCGTCGCCGCCCCCGGCGTGGACATGGTCTCCACTGTGCCCGCAGGAGGGCACTGCGCCGACAACGGCACCAGTTTCTCGGCCCCTTACGTGGCGGGGGTCGCCGCCCTGATCAAGTCCAGGCACCCGGAGTGGGAGCAGGAGGAGATCGTGGCCCAGATCGAGCAGACCGCCGAACGTTCCGTCGCGGGGCACGACCGCCTGGTCGGCTGGGGAGTCGTCGACCCGGTACGCGCCCTCACCGAAGATGACAAGCCGGTCAAAGAGCCGGCCGCACGCGAAGGGATGAGTGCGGCCGAGGCTCCCACTCCGGCCGAACTCACCTTGGGCGAGACGGCCGAGGAGCGCGATGCCCGCCTCGCGACGTACGTCGTGGTGGGTGCGCTGGTGCTCGTCGCCGCGATAGCGGGGGTCGCCGTGGCGCTGCGCGACGCGCGCCGGCGCAGGTTCTCCGGTGCCGGGGGCGCATGAGCCTCGTACCGCCTGCTCGCCCATCACCGTTCGCACGGAGGGTGGTTGGCAAGAAGACGCCCGGTCGGCCCCGTACTGACAAGTGTCCATCTGTAAGTCACATGACTGACAACACAGTTGGCCCCTCAGAGCCCTGTGGATAGAGTATGGGGTGCGTGATGACCGTGGGGTGTCCCGGTGCGATCGCAACGCAAGACGGTTTGTGCAAACGAGAACAACGGGGGAAAGGCAGTCACCGTGCTCGCAGACGACGGAGGAAGCTCCAGCGGCGGAACGGCCGACCTTGAACATGGCGTCGGTGCGCTGGAGCGGTTCAAGAAGAGGGTGGACGTACTCCTGGCCGACCTCGAGAGCTCGGCGGCGGGCCGCACCAAGATCGGGGCCCACGAACTCTCGCGTACTTCGTTCAGTGGCGGGAACGCGGGCTTCCACGAGGCGGACGCCCTCTACTCCCAGTACACCCGCGTCCACGAGTCGCTCACCTCGCTCTCCAAGACGCTCGGCGACCAGATCGAATACCTCAGCCTCGGTGTGCACGCCGCCGCCGTCGGCATGGACAACACCGAGGACGAGGTGCGGCGCCGGTTCTACGTGGTGAAGGGGCGCCTCGACAAGGAGCACCAGCAGAACGCCAAGAACGAGGACACCACGGTCGACTCAGGGTGGGCAGCCGAATGACCGAGAACCAGCCGGAGCTGACCCCGGCCGAGCAGCAGACGTACGACCACGGCCGGGTCACGGCGCAGATCGTCGGTACGGACGTCACCGAGCGGGTCCGCGAGGTGGCCGGCTCCCTCTTCGGCGGCTCGGGCCGTCCGGCCGGCCGTACCTGTTTCGAGAGCCACGACCTCAACGCGATGATCGACCTGGTCGAGAACTCCAACCCGGCCGATCTGGAGGCCGCCGGACAGGCGCTCTACAAGGCGCGGGACGCGATCAGGGAAGCGGCGAAGGAACTCGGCGACCACATCGCCGTCGTGGACTGGAAGGGCGAGGCGAACATCGCCTTCCGCGACTGGGGAGCGGGCCTGGTGGCCCACGCGACCCGGCTCGGCGAGTTCGCGGACTCCGCCGCCACCCAGATCACCGTCGCCGGTACCGGACTGGCCTCGGTCAAGAGTTCCCTGCCCCCGCGCGACAACCGGGCGATCCGCAAGGACCCCAAGGACATCCCCGCCCCGGAGCGCATCGACAGCAACCCGGAGTACGCGGCGGCCGTCAAGGTCGAGGGACACCGGCAGGAGGCCATCAACCAGGCCAACCGGCTGGCCTCCTACTACTCCGTCACCTCGGAGGTGCTGGCCACGCAGGAGGCGCCGCGGTTCGACATGCAGCTGTCGGTGGACATGCCGCGTCCCAGGAGCGCGTCCAAGGACCCGGATGCTTCTTCCGGCTCCTCCGGACACTCGGGCAACGGTCTTCCAGGACATACCTCCGGTACCGGCACGGTGAGGTCGGTGACCGGTGAGGTGACCAGCCCGCAACCTCACCACACCGCCGACGAACTGGTCACCACCACCAAGCCCGTCCTGGACAGCGACACACACACCGAGATCGACAGCGTCACCGCGCCGACGACGCTCCCGCCCACGACGCAGAGCCCGTCGTCGCCAGCTCCCACTGCCACGGGCGGGTCCCCGGGGCCCGGCAGCACGCTGTTCCCGTCGACCGGTCCGCTCGGCGGCGGGGTGCGCGGCGGCAGCGTGAAGCCGGCATCCGGCTCCACCGGCACCGCGAGGGGTTCCGCCCGGACCGGGCTTCCGGGCGGAACCAACTCGGCCACCCAGCGAACGGCAACCGGGAACGCGGGCCGGACGACCGGTGGCTCCCAGGCTTTTGGGCGCTCCGCCGGTACTGGAGGCACATCGTCGGCCTCCGGCCGGTCCGGTGTGAGCGGCGGACGTCCGGTGGCGGGCCAGAGCGGTTCGAGCACGGGCTCCACTCCCCGGGCCGGACGCGGCGGTATCACGGGTGGAACGCCTCAGCAGAAGGGGTCCGCCTCCGGTACCTCGGGTGCGCGTGCGGGTGGTCGCGGCACGGTGATCGGCGGTCAGAACAGCGGTCAGGGCGGGGCGTCCGCCAGGAGCGCCGGTCAGCGCGGCGTCATCGGCAACGGCTCTTCCGGGAGCCGGCCGACCGGCCGGGGAACTCCGGGCTCGAACGGCGTGGTCGGCACTCCGCGCGGCCGCTCGGGAGGCAAGGGCTTCACGTCGGGAGGAGCGGGCCTGGTACGCCCCGGAGGGCGACAGGAACGCGAGGAAGAGGAAGAGAACAACGCGTCGACGCGCCCCGACTACCTGACGGAAGACGAAGAGACCTGGACGGCCGGACGGCCCGAGGCCGCACCACCGGTGATCGAGTAGGCACGTGGAAGGTTCGGAAGTCAGGATGACCGCAGAAATGAGCCATGCCCCGACGCGCCGTAGATCCCGGGGCGTGCGCCGCCGACTGATTGGCGCACTCGCCGTGACCGCCGCGTGGAGTGTCTGCTTCGCCGGGCTGGCTCAGTCCGCCGTGGCCGAAGACGTGCAGGCGAAGCAGTGGTACCTCGACGCCATGCAGGCCGAGGAGATGTGGAAGGTCTCCACGGGCAAGGGCATCACAGTCGCGGTCATCGATACCGGTGTGAATCCCGATACGTCGTCGCTGCGAGGCCAGGTCCTCAAGGGCTGGGACGCCACCGAGGCGGAGGGCGACGAGAACGACGACTACGCCGGGCACGGCACCACCATGGCCGAGCTCATCGCCGGGACGGGCGACGGGGGCGGCCTGAAGGGGCTCGCACCGGACGCGAAGATCATTCCGTACCGGATCTCCGACACGGAGTTCCAGAACAACAATCACGTCAACGCGCACGACAGCGAAGACGCCATTCGAGCTGCTGCCGACACTGACGCGCGGATCATCAGCATGTCCTTCGGTAGCGATTTCCCCGCGGACGAGGAGCGTGAGGCGGCGCAGTACGCCCTGTCCAAGGGAAAGCTGTTCTTCGCCGCAGCGGGGAACGACGGTGACGGGGCCAACGCGGTTCAATACCCGGCGGCTTACAAGGAGGTCGTCGCAGTCTCCTCGGCGGACAACAAGGGGACGGTGGCCAAGACGTCCCAGCACGGTGGCTTCGTGGACCTCGCCTCGCCGGGAGTCAACGTTCCTGACTGGTGCGACAACACGTTCCAGTCGTACTGCGACAGTGGTGGGACCAGTGCCGCCACCGCCATCGCCTCCGCCTCCGCCGCCCTCATCTGGTCCGCCCACCCCGACTGGACGGCGAATCAGGTCCTCCGAGTCCTCATCGACACGGCCGCCCGGGACTGGCCCGACGACGAGACCAGCGCCTACCTCGGGCACGGTCTGATCCGCCCGTCGATGAACCTCCTCAAGCACAAGGGCGACCCCGGCGATCCGGACATCAGCCCGCTCACCGGGAAGAGCACGAGCGCGTCGGGCTCCGGCTCCACCGCCTCGGCTGCCCCCTCGGGCTCCGCTTCCCCGTCCGCCTCTGCTTCAGCTTCGTCACAGCCTTCGCAGGGGAAATCCGGCGACGCCACGGTTGTGGCAGGCTCCAGCGAGTCCGAGGACAGCGGCAACAACCTCGGCCTGATCGCCTGCGGAGTGGTGGTCGTGGTCGTTCTCGGCGGGGGTGCCCTCTACTACCTCCGCAGGCGCCGCAGCACCGTCTGACCGTGCGACCGGCCGGAGCGGCCTGACCGGCGACGGCCACGGCCGACGGCGGTTGCGCGCGGCCGGTTCACCCATGAACTTCCGGCGAGAACCTGCCGGTCCGTAGAGAACCCGAAAGGAAACCAGGTCCATGGCAGATCAGAAGGTCACAGAACACAGTCTCCTTCAGCTGGAGAACGAACTCTCGACGCGTTTCGACTCCGTCAAGGGGCAGCTGAAGACGCTCCAGGCGACGATCGACAGCCTGGAAGGTGCCTGGAAGGGCATCGGCGCCAACGCCTTCAACGACAAGCAGCGCCAGATCAACGACAGCATGGTGTCGATCGGCATCCGGCTGCAGAACTTCCAGGAGGCCATCAAGGCCGCCCGCACCATCTCCGGCAACACCGAGGACGAGGTCGGCGCCGCCCTCCGGGGTATCGACGTGGTGCCGGGTTACACCGGTGACTCGGGCTCCTCCGCGCCCACGTCGAGCCTCAACAGCTTCTGACCCACGCGGCTGCCCGCGCTTCGCGGCAGTCGTCTCGCAACCATCCCGAATCGGAGGACCACATGACGACCAACGACGGTACGACCGTTGTCACATATTCCAGCCTGGAAGGTGCCGCTGCTTCCATCGAGCGGCAGGGCAAGCAGCTCGACGAGGACCTCGCCGCGATCAAGCGCCGTGTCGCCTCCGTCGCCGAGCTGTGGCAGGGCGAGGCCAAGGGCGCGTACGACACCGCCCAGGCCGGGTGGGACAAGGACGCCCGGTCGGTCCACGACTCCCTGCTGCAGATCACCCGCGCCGTGCGCGAGGCCGCGTCCGCGTACCAGGCGGGCGACAAGAAGGCCGCGCAGAACTTCTAGTGCCCCTCCCGGCAGGGTTCGCCCGGGTTCCTGGTGTGGGCACGCGCGGGAGGTGCCCACACCCGACCTGTCCGGCAGGGCTGCTGCGTACGTACGGGTGATTCGACGGCGCCCCCTCCGGGACAGGAGGGGGCGCCGTCGCTGTTGCGTCCGTAGAGCGAGAGCGGGCCGGGCGCCCCGAAAGGGGTACCCGGCCCGGCCGCGCGACGTACCGTTCGGGGCCTACCGCTCCCCGTCCACCAGCCCCGTCTGCACCAGCGGGTTGCCCCGGCGGCGTGAGACGAACACGCCCCGGCCCGCGGGCATCGGACGCGGGCGGACGTTGCCCATGATGTCGCCCTCGTTCGGGTCGCCGGACAGCAGCAGCCCCTGGGCACCCAGCTCGGTCATCCGCTGGATGAACGGCTCGTACGCGGCCCGTCCCGCGCCCGCCGAGTTACGGGCGATGATGAAGCGCACGCCCACGTCCCGGGCGAACGGCAGCAGTTCGGTGAGCCTGCCCAGCGGGTTGCCGCTCGACGTGGAGACCAGGTCGTAGTCGTCGACGACCACGTACACCGTCGGGCCCCGCCACCAGCTGCGGTCCCGCAACTCCTGCGCGGTGACCGTCGCCGACGGGGTACGCCGCTGCATGAGGTCGTACAGCGCCTCCATGTGGTGCTCCATGTTGTTGGACATGGGCACATACTCCGCCAGGTGCGACGGCGGGGTGACGTCCAGCAGCGAGCGCCGGTTGTCGATGACGAAGAGCTTGCAGGCGTTGCCGTCGTAGCGCTCCGTCAGCTGCTTGATGATCAGGCGCAACAGGTTGGACTTGCCGGACTCGCTCTCCCCGAACACCATCAGGAACGGGTCGTGCTCGAAGTCGACGAAGACCGGTTCCAGGTTGTTCTCGTCGATGCCGAACGCGATGCCGCGCTCCGGGTGCGCGTGACCCGGCGGCAGCGCCGAGGCGGGCAGCTCGCGCGGCAGGAGGCGTACGGCCGGCGCCGGGGACGCCGTCCAGTGGCGGGCGACCTCCTGGTTCATTGCGGCCGTCGCCTCGGAGAGGTCGCTGTCGGAGTTGATGCTGTCGATGCGCGGCACCGCTGCCATGAAGTGCAGCTTCTCCGGTGTCAGACCCCGGCCCGGCACCCCGGCCGGCACGTTGACGGCCGACTTGCGGTCCAGCTCGGAGTCCATGACGTCACCGAGCCGCAGCTCCAGCCGGTTCATCAGGTGGTCCTTGAGGTTGGCGCGCACCTCCATGGACCGCGAGGCGGTGACGACGAGGTGGATGCCGTACCCGAGACCGCGTCCCGCGATGTCGAGGACGGCCGGTTCCAGGCCCTCGTAGTCGCTGCGGAAGTTGCCCCAGCCGTCGATGATCAGGAAGACGTCGCCCCACGGCTGGTCCTCCACCGTCACCTGGCCCCGCTCCCGCATGCGGCGGAAGGTGGCGATCGAGTCGATCCCCGCGCTGCGGAAGTACTCCTCGCGCCGCGTCAGGATGCCGTACACCTCGGCGACCGTACGGCGCACCCGCTCGGGGTCCAGGCGGGAGGCGATCCCGCCGACGTGCGGGAGGCCGCTGACCGACGCCATACCGCCGCCGCCGAAGTCCAGTCCGTAGATCTGCACCTCGTGCGGGGTGTGGGTGAGCGCGAAGCCCGCGATGAGCGTCCGCAGCAGCGTCGACTTGCCCGACTGCGGACCGCCGGTGATCTGCATGTGCCCGGCGGCACCGGAGAAGTCCCGGTACAGCGTGTCGCGCCGCTGCTCGAACGGCTTGTCGACCACGCCGAGCGGGACGACCAGACGTCCCGCACCCTCGAACCCCGGCTGGGTCAGGCCGCGTCCCTGCACCGGCGCGAGGCCGGGCAGCAGCTCGTCCAGCGACGGCGGGTTGTCCAGCGGCGGCAGCCACACCTGGTGCGCCGAGGCACCGCGCCCCTCCAGCCGGCGCACGATCACGTCCAGCACGGTGTCCGCGAGCGCGTCGTCCTCGGACTTGCGCGCCTCGGGCACGTCCGGCTGAGGCTCCGGCTCCACGTACCGCACCGGAACCGGCGCCGCGGTGAAGGCGACCGGCCGGCGGTCCACCGGCAGCGGCCCGCCGGGCATCGACGCCCGCTCCGCGCCCGTGCGGTAGACCCCGGAGACGTACGCCGCCTTGAACCGGACCATCTCGTCGGTGCCGTACTTCAGGTAGCCGGAACCCGGCACGTTCGGCAGGTGGTAGGCGTCGGGCACGCCGAGCGCCGCGCGGGACTCGCCCGCCGAGAAGGTCCGCAGACCGATCCGGTACGACAGGTACGTCTCCAGCCCGCGCAGCCGGCCCTCCTCCAGGCGCTGCGAGGCCAGCAGCAGGTGCACGCCGAGCGAACGGCCGATCCGGCCGATCTGCACGAACATCTCGATGAAGTCCGGCTTCGCGGTGAGCAGTTCGCTGAACTCGTCGATCACCAGCACCAGTGAGGGGATCGGCAGCAGCGGGGCACCGGCCGCCCGCGCCTTCTCGTAGTCGTGGATGTTGGCGTAGTTGCCGGCGTCGCGGAGCATCTCCTGCCGCCGGTTCAGCTCACCGCGGATGGAGTCGCCCATGCGGTCCACCAGCGTCAGGTCGTCCGCCAGGTTGGTGATCACGGCGGCGACGTGCGGCATCTGCGCCATCCCGGCGAAGGTGGCACCGCCCTTGAAGTCGGCGAGGACGAAGTTCAGCGTCTCCGACGAATGCGTGACGGCGAGCCCCAGCACCAGCGTGCGCAGCAGCTCCGACTTGCCGGAACCCGTCGCGCCCACGCACAGGCCGTGCGGTCCCATGCCCTCCTGGGCGGCCTCCTTGAGGTCGAGCATGACCGGGGTGCCGTCCTCGCCGACACCGATCGGGACGCGCAGCCGCTCCGCCTGCGAGCGCGGGCGCCAGGTCCGGGAGACGTCCACCGAGGAGGCGTCCCCGAGGTTCAGCAGATCGGTGAACTCCAGATTGGCCAGCAGCGGTTCGTCGTCGTCCCCGCCCGCCGCCACGTCGAGCGGCGCCAGCTGGCGGGCCAGCGCCTCCGCGGCCTCGTAACTCAGCAGATCCGGCTGGCCCTCGTAGACCAGCCCGTGGCCCGACTCCAGCTGGAGCACCTGCGGATGGACCACCACGGACAGCCCGCCGCGGCCACCGGTCACCTCACCCGGTACCACCTCGATGACGGTGACGCCCTGTACGCCCTCGGGGGAGGCCAGCACCGACATCGGCGGAACCGACTCCCCGTCGAGCACCACCACGATGTGCGGCTGGTCCATCAGCGGTTGCCCGCCGGCCTGGAAGCGGGGGCGCCCGTCGAGACGGCCGCCGAGCAGCTCCTCCAGCTCCGAGCAGCTCGTCGAGATGAGCCGGCGGCTCCCCGCCCCGTCCGTGGATCCGGACAGCTGGACGTGCGGGAGCCACTTCGCCCACTCCCAGTGCGGCGACGACTGCCGGTCCGCCGCGATCGCCACGACCAGGTCCTCGGGGGAGTGCAGCGAGGCGAGCGAACCGATCAGCGCGCGTGCCGAGGAACGCACGGAATCCGGATCGCCGCTGACCGTCACGTGGTAGAAGGCGCGGAGCGAGACGGCCATCGGCAGCCCGTCCAGCGACGAATGCGTGTTGAGGAACTGCTGCATCGCCCCGGCGGTCAGCGGCTCCAGCTCGTCCACCGGTGCGGTCTGCGGGGGAACGAGCGGGGTGGCCAGCTCCTGGTTCCCCAGGCCGATGCGGACCTGCCCGAAGTCGACGTCGGCGACCCGGCGCTCCCAGACCCTGCTGCCCTCGGCGACCAGCGCCCACAGCTGCTCGGGCGACGGGTGCAGGTAGAACTGGGCGTCACGCTGGAGGCGTGCGGTGCGCAGGACCTCGCGGCGGGTCTGTGTCAGGTACTTCAGGTAGTCGCGCCGCATGTCGGCGAGCTGCCCCTGCGTACCGCGCCGGTGACGGACCAGCATCGAGATCGCCATGGCGACCGTCGACGCGATCATCACCATGCCCATGATCCGCATGATCGGGTTCGGCGTCATGAAGAAGAAGACCACCGAGCCGCCCATGCCGAGCATCGGCAGCAACTGCATCATCGCGCCCTCCTGCTGCCCGCGCGGCAGCTCCGGAGGAGGTTGCAACTGCACCTCCGCGTCCGGTACTTCGGAAGGCAGCGCGCGCGGTGGGCGCTTGACGACGATGTGGCTCACGGCTCACCAATTCCCTTGCCGGACAGATCTGTTCCTCTCGACGCCCCCGTGGCGACGGGCTCCGCCCGGGCAAAGATCCTACTGACGGAGCAGCCGGGTGGAGAGCGGTAGGGTAGCGCGACGCGTGTACGCACCCGCGAACTACCGCCCAAAAAACGGTCATTCGGGACGGGCTGCGAGGACCCGCGTCTCTGTGGAGAGACACGGCGACGAGGTCCCGGCCGGGAGAAGGCTCCCGGCGGGGGCGGATGGCAATGAGGGGGAGCGACAGGTGACCACGACGGCCCGAGCGGCGACCACCGGACCCGGCCGAACCGGCCTCGGGGTTCCGGCCGGCAACGGAACCGGATTCTGCAGGGTGACCGTCGTCGCCCCCGACAGCCGCGTCGACGTCGCACTGCCCGAGGACGTCCCCCTCGCCGACCTCTACCCCGAGGTCCTGCGGCTCTCCGGGCAGAGCCCCGCCGAGGGAGCGCCCGTCGGCTACCACCTCGTACGCCGCGACGGGACCGTGCTCGACAGCGGACGCACCCTCGCCGCCCAGCGCATCCTCGACGGCGAGCTGCTCTCGCTGCGCCCGTTCTCCGAATCGCTGCCACCCGCCGTGTTCGACGACGTCTCCGACGCCGTCGCGTCCGCGGTGGCCCGTGACCGCACCCTCTGGGGCGAAGCCCTGATGCGCGGCTCCGGCCTCTTCGGCGGCTCGGTGCTGCTCGCCCTCCTCGGCTTCGTCCTGTGGACCGCCGACCCGCTGCACGACATGCACGGCCTCCCCGGTGTCATCGCCGCGGTCGCCGCCGTCCTGCTGCTCGCCGTCGCCGGAGTACGCGCCCGGGTGTACGAGGACCGGGGCTCGGCCATCGCCCTCGGCACAGGCGCCCTCGTCAACGGAGCCGTCGCCGGGTCCGGCCTGCTGCCGCTGGACGCCGGAGAGGGGATCGGCCGCCTGCAGTTCCTGCTGGCCTGCGTCGCCGTCCTCGTCGTCTCGGTGATCCTGGTGATCGTCGCCCCCACTGGCGACGGCCCCTTCGTCGCCTTCGTCTTCGCCTCGGCCGTCGGCACGCTGGTGACCTTCGCCGCGATCCTCACCGATCTGGAGCCGACCGAGACCGCGGCCGTCTGCGCCCCGCTCTCGGTCGGGGCACTCGGATTCCTGCCGGCCCTCTCCACCCGCTTCGCCCGTCTGCCCATCGGCTTCGAGCCGCCCCGTACCACCAGCGGCGACTACGGAACGGCCGAGCAGGCCCCCCAGGGGCCGGTCGACGCGGTCAGGATCGCCGCGCAGGCCCGGCGCGGCCACGAGCTGCTGCTCGGCCTGGCCGGCGGCTGCGCCATGGTCGCGGTCGCCGGCGCGGCCGTCCTCGGATTCTCGGCCGACGTCTTCGGACAGCTGCTGGCGCTGGCCACCGGCTGCGCCATGCTGATGCGCGCCCACCTCTTCCGCTACACCGCCCAGGTCGCCTGCGCGCTGGCCGCGGGTCTCGGCGCGCTGGTGCTCCTCGGCCTCGGCCTCTGCCTGCGTCCCCCGACGGGCATCATGATCGACGCCCTGCGCGGCGACACCGCGGCGCTCGACATCCGTACGATCTGGCTCACCGCGGCCGTCGCCGCGACCGCCGCGGTGATCACCGCCATAGGGCTCATCGTGCCCAGCAAGGGGGTCACCCCGTTCTGGGGCCGCTTCCTGGAGATCGCCGAGGCGTTCGTCCTGCTCACGCTCCTGCCGCTCTGCCTCGCGGTCTTCGGCGTCTACACCTCGATCCGCTCCCTGACCAGCTGATTCCCGCACTCCGAGGGCCGCCCCCGCCCGCGCGCGGGGGCGGCCGGGGAGGGCTCTGTCCGGCGGCTGGTAGTCTGTGCGGTGGCCGTTTGTGTACGCGTCCCCGGTTTTGTTCTGGGGGCTGCGCCCATCGGACCTTCGCCTCCGAGTCACGGAAGCTCCCCTGAGATCCAGACCAGGGGCACTCGTGGGCGCATCGAACACCAAGAGGAGTACGCGTGCCGCTCGACGCCGCTACGAAGAAGCAGATCATGTCCGAGTTCGCCCAGAAGGAGGGTGACACCGGTTCCCCCGAGGTTCAGGTCGCCATGCTCTCCCGCCGGATCTCGGACCTGACGGAGCACCTCAAGACGCACAAGCACGACCACCACTCCCGTCGTGGTCTGCTGATCCTGGTCGGCCAGCGTCGCCGCCTCCTGCAGTACCTCGCCAAGAAGGACATCCAGCGCTTCCGCGCCCTCGTCGACCGCCTCGGCATCCGCCGCGGTGCGGCCGGCGGCGCCAAGTAAGCACGCTGTGAGAGGGAGCGGTGCCCACTTCCCGGGGGCCGCTCCCTTTGCTGTACGTGCGCTACCGGGGGCAACCTCAGTAACCTGGACGTACGCACCATCGCACCACCAGCACGACGCGGTACGACACGACTGAACGACACGAGGGGAAGCGCGCTCCCGCAGCCGCCGGTCCTCGGTAGTGGCACCCGGGAAAGAACGCCCGGGGGCTTCGATCGAAGACCGGCCCGCACGACAGGCGCGCTTCTCCACGCACCGTCCTCCGCCACACGGGCGGGAGGACGAAAGACGACGAGTATGGAGAAATCACTAGTGGAGAACGAGACCCACTACGCCGAAGCCGTGATCGACAACGGCACCTTCGGCACCCGCACCATCCGCTTCGAGACGGGCCGCCTGGCCAAGCAGGCCGCCGGCTCCGCCGTCGCGTACCTGGACGACGACACCATGGTGCTGTCGGCCACCACCGCTTCCAAGCGGCCCAAGGACCAGCTCGACTTCTTCCCCCTCACGGTGGACGTCGAGGAGCGGCAGTACGCCGCGGGCAAGATCCCCGGCTCCTTCTTCCGCCGCGAGGGACGCCCCTCCGAGGACGCGATCCTCACCTGCCGTCTGATCGACCGGCCGCTGCGCCCCTCCTTCAAGAAGGGCCTGCGCAACGAGATCCAGATCGTCGAGACGATCATGGCGCTCAACCCCGACCACCTGTACGACGTGGTCGCGATCAACGCCGCCTCGGCTTCCACGATCCTGGCGGGCCTGCCCTTCTCCGGCCCCATCGGCGCCACCCGCGTCGCCCTGATCAAGGGCCAGTGGGTCGCGTTCCCGACGCACACCGAGCTCGAGGACGCCGTCTTCGACATGGTCGTCGCGGGCCGTGTCCTGGAGGACGGCGACGTCGCGATCATGATGGTCGAGGCCGAGGCCACCGAGAAGACCGTCCAGCTCGTCAAGGACGGCGCCGAGGCCCCCACCGAGGAGGTCGTGGCAGCCGGTCTGGAAGCCGCGAAGCCCTTCATCAAGGCCCTCTGCAAGGCGCAGTCCGAGCTGGCCGCCAAGGCCGCCAAGCCGGTCGGCGACTTCCCGGTCTTCCTCGACTACCAGGACGACGTCCTGGAGGCCCTCACCAAGGCCGTCTCCACCGAGCTCGCCAAGGCGCTCACCATCGCCGGCAAGCAGGACCGCGAGGCGGAGCTCGACCGCATCAAGGACATCGCGGCCGAGAAGCTCCTCCCGGCCTTCGAGGGCCGCGAGAAGGAGATCTCCGGTGCCTACCGTGCGCTGACCAAGAAGCTGGTCCGCGAGCGCGTCATCAAGGACAAGGTCCGCATCGACGGCCGCGGCGTCACGGACATCCGTACGCTCGCCGCCGAGGTCGAGGCCATCCCGCGCGTGCACGGCTCGGCGCTGTTCGAGCGTGGCGAGACCCAGATCCTGGGCGTCACCACCCTCAACATGCTCCGTATGGAGCAGCAGCTGGACACCCTTTCCCCGGTGACCCGCAAGCGCTACATGCACAACTACAACTTCCCGCCGTACTCGGTCGGCGAGACCGGCCGCGTGGGCTCGCCCAAGCGCCGTGAGATCGGCCACGGCGCGCTCGCCGAGCGCGCCATCGTCCCGGTCCTGCCGTCGCGCGAGGAGTTCCCCTACGCGATCCGCCAGGTCTCCGAGGCGCTGGGCTCCAACGGCTCCACGTCCATGGGCTCGGTCTGCGCCTCGACCATGTCGCTGCTGAACGCCGGTGTGCCCCTCAAGGCCGCCGTCGCCGGTATCGCCATGGGCCTCATCTCCCAGGAGATCGACGGCAAGACCCACTACGTCGCCCTCACCGACATCCTCGGTGCGGAGGACGCCTTCGGCGACATGGACTTCAAGGTCGCCGGCACCAAGCAGTTCGTGACCGCGCTCCAGCTCGACACCAAGCTCGACGGCATCCCCGCCTCGGTCCTGGCCGCCGCGCTGAAGCAGGCCCGTGACGCGCGTCTGCACATCCTGGACGTCATGAACGAGGCCATCGACGTTCCGGACGAGATGTCCCCGAACGCCCCGCGGATCATCACCGTCAAGATCCCGGTGGACAAGATCGGTGAGGTCATCGGCCCCAAGGGCAAGATGATCAACCAGATCCAGGAGGACACCGGCGCCGACATCACGATCGAGGACGACGGCACCATCTACATCGGTGCCCAGCAGGGCTCGCAGGCCGAGGCCGCCCGCGCCACGATCAACGCCATCGCCAACCCGACCATGCCGGAGGTCGGCGAGCGCTACCTGGGTACGGTCGTCAAGACCACCACCTTCGGTGCCTTCGTCTCCCTCATGCCCGGCAAGGACGGCCTGCTGCACATCTCGCAGATCCGCAAGCTCGCCGGTGGCAAGCGCGTGGAGAACGTCGAGGACGTGCTCGCGGTCGGCTCCAAGGTCCAGGTCGAGATCGCCGAGATCGACTCCCGCGGCAAGCTCTCCCTGATCCCGGTCGTCGAGGGTGAAGATGACGAGAAGGACGACGCCTCCAAGTGACGTCCCGTAGTTCCGTGACGACGGCCCGCGCCTCTTCGAAGGCGCGGGCCGTCGCCCGTACCCAAACGCTTCTCAAGGGCACCGACGGCATCGGTACGGTCCGCCGTACGGTGCTCCCCGGCGGTCTCCGTGTCGTCACCGAGACCCTGCCCTCCGTACGCTCCGCCACCTTCGGGATCTGGGCCAACGTCGGCTCGCGCGACGAGACCCCGGCCCTGAACGGCGCGACCCACTACCTCGAACACCTCCTCTTCAAGGGCACCGCCAAGCGCAGTGCCCTGGACATCTCCTCCGCGATCGACGCGGTCGGTGGAGAGATGAACGCCTTCACGGCGAAGGAGTACACCTGCTACTACGCGCGGGTCCTCGACACGGACCTGCCGCTCGCCATCGACGTCGTCTGCGACATGCTGACCGGCTCGCTGATCAGGGCGGAGGACGTCGACGCCGAGCGTGGAGTCATCCTCGAAGAGATCGCGATGACCGAGGACGACCCGGGCGACTGCGTGCACGACCTGTTCGCGCACACGATGTTCGGCGACACCCCCCTCGGCCGCCCGGTCCTCGGGACCGTCGACACGATCAACGCGCTGGACCGCGGGCGGATCGCCCGCTTCTACAAGAAGCACTACGACCCCACGCACCTGGTCGTCGCCGCCGCGGGCAACGTCGACCACGCCACGGTCGTACGCCAGGTCCGCAAGGCATTCGACCGGGCCGGGGCGCTCTCGCGCACCGACGCCGAGCCGATGGCCCCGCGCGACGGCTCCCGCGTCCTGCGCACCGCCGGCAAGGTCGAGGTCGTGAACCGCAAGACCGAGCAGGCGCACGTCGTCCTCGGGATGCCGGGCCTCGCCCGTACCGACGAACGCCGCTGGGCGCTGGGTGTGCTCAACACCGCCCTCGGCGGGGGCATGAGCTCGCGTCTCTTCCAGGAGGTCCGCGAGAAGCGCGGCCTGGCCTACAGCGTGTACTCGTACACCTCGGGCTTCGCCGACTGCGGCCTCTTCGGCGTGTACGCGGGCTGCCGCCCGAGCCAGGTCCACGACGTCCTCAAGATCTGCCGGGACGAACTCGACAAGGTCGCGGCCGACGGCCTGCCCGACGACGAGGTCGCCCGGGCCATCGGGCAGCTCTCCGGGTCCACCGTCCTCGGCCTGGAGGACACCGGTGCCCTGATGAACCGCATCGGCAAGAGCGAGCTGTGCTGGGGCGAGCAGATGTCGGTCGACGCGATGCTGGCGGAGATCGCGGCGGTCACGCCCGACGACGTCCGCGCGGTCGCCGCCGAACTGCTCGGGCAGCGCCCCTCGCTCTCGGTCATCGGCCCGCTCAAGGACAAGCAGGCGGACCGCCTCCACCACGCCGTGTCCTGAGCACAGCACGACGAGGGCCGCTCCCACGGCCCGTACCCTCCCTTCGATCAAGGAAGCAGAGCACATGAGCAAGCTGCGTGTGGCCGTCATCGGCGCCAAGGGCCGCATCGGATCGGAAGCGGTACGGGCCGTCGAGGCCGCCGAGGACCTGGAACTGGTGGCCTCCCTCGGCCGGGGCGATGCGCTGGAGGCCCTCGACGCCGCCGGCGCCCAGGTCGCGGTGGAACTCACCAATCCCGACTCGGTGATGGACAACCTGGAGTTCTGCGTACGCAAGGGCATCCACGCCGTCGTCGGCACCACCGGCTGGACCGACGAGCGCCTCGCCCGGCTCACCGGCTGGCTGGACGCGTCCCCGAAGACCGGTGTGCTCATCGCACCGAACTTCTCCATCGGCGCCGTCCTCACCATGAAGTTCGCGCAGGCGGCGGCGCCCTGGTTCGAGTCGGTGGAGGTCATCGAACTCCACCACCCGAACAAGATCGACGCGCCCTCCGGCACCGCGACCCGGACGGCTCAGCTCATCGCCGCCGCCCGTGCCGAGGCCGGACTCGCGCCCCAGCCGGACGCCACCGCGACCGGACTGGACGGCGCCCGGGGCGCCGACGTGGACGGCGTCCCCGTGCACTCCGTACGGCTGCGAGGGCTCCTCGCGCACCAGGAGGTGCTGCTCGGCGGTGAGGGCGAGACCTTCACCCTGCGCCACGACTCCCTGCACCACAGCAGCTTCATGCCCGGCATCCTGCTGGGAGCCCGCCGCGTGGTCACCACTCCCGGCCTCACCTTCGGGCTGGAACACTTCCTCGATCTGAACTGACGGTCCCGCCATGCGCGCAAAGATCTCGTACTTCGTCACCGCCGCCGTGCTGGTCTTCTACTTCGTCCTGGCCGGCAGCCGGGGCGTGCTCCTCATCCGGCACGGCAGCCTGATCACGGTCACCTTCGGGGTGGCGGTGCTCATCCTGCCGGTGATCGGCATCTGGTTCCTCTGGAAGAACACCCAGTTCGTGGCGAGGGCCAACGCGCTCGCGGCGGAGCTGGACGCGGAGGGCGGGCTGCCGGTCGACGAACTCGTGCGGACCCCGTCCGGCCGCATCGACCGGGACTCCGCCGACGCGGTCTTCGCCCGCCGCCGGGAGGAGACCGAGGACACCCCGGACGACTGGCGCTGCTGGTTCCGGCTGGCCGTCGCCTACCAGGACGCCCGCGACACGCCCAGGGCGCGCAAGGCGATGCAGCGCGCCATCGCCCTGCACGCACACAAGCCGGTACGCGCCGCCTGAGCGGAGCCGTACCGGCTTGTGGACCCCGGATCACCCGGGGGTGACGCTGGACCGCGAGAGCGGGGAGAACGGGCGGCGGCGCCTCAGCGCCGGTACTCGTCCGCCCACGCCTCGATGGCGTCGGTGGCCCGGTCGAACGCCTCGGACCGGGACAGGAAGTCCGCGTCGTGGTCCGTCATCAGCGGCGGCAGCGAGCCGGCGCCCCGACGGGCCACGACCAGGGCCTGTCCCTGCACGGTCCGCGGAAAACCGAGCCACTTCACCGGCTGCTGGACCGTACGGACCGTCCCGGTCCGGCTCCACGCCACCGTGGTGGTGCGGAAGAAGCCGACCCGGCGTACGCCGTGCCGGCTCACCCAGGCGCCGACGCGCAGCAGCCGCAGCGCGCAGGCGATCACCACCGCGGCGAGCGTCATGCAGAGCAGTGCGCCCGAGGGCTCACCGGCCACACCGATGATCATCGCTGCGAACAGGACGAACGACGCCAGCAGCAGCAGTCCCGCCGCCGCCGAGACCCGCCAGGGCCCGGGACGGTAGGGCCGCCGCCAGCTGTCGTGATCGTCGAACGGCAGCGCGACGTCCTCCGCACCCGCGTCGAACGCGCGGTCGGCCGTCAGGAAGGGCAGGGGCACGACTGATCCTCACTCACAAGCACGCTCGTTATTGCTGTGCCCGGTGAGGCTACCGACGGCCTCCCGCTCCGACCACCCCAGGGGGCCGTACGAGTCAGCGGTCCTGGGACGCTTCGGACTTCTGGTGATGTGCGGGTGCCTGGTCGGGGTCGAGGGCGGGCAGCCCGAAGAGGAGCGAGCCCACCAGGCCCGCGACCACGACCAGCCCCACGAGGGAGCGGCCCGCCAGCTCGGAGACGCTGGCGCGTTCCCGGGGCGGCGGAGTGACATTGCTGCGGAACCGCTCGGCCTCGGCTACGAACGAGAACGGGACGGATTCACGCCGGCGGAACATGAGGAAAATCTCCTTAGAGCTGTGGTGGAGGTGCTGCTGAAGTGTCAGACGCGCGGAACGCCGGATCGGTGCCCCTTTTCGCGGACCGTTCGGAGTTTTCCCCGGAGCGAGCCAGGTACGCGGCCCCGTAGAGTGGACGCCGCCCGAGCGAAGCAATTGGAAGGACCCCGCCGGTGAGCGACACCCCCGAGCCCGCGAAGCCCAGTTTCCGCAGTGATGTCACCGTCGAACTGGTGAAACACGCCGCAGGCGACGCAGACGTCCTGTTCGCCGCCCGCGTGTCGACTGCGGGGGAGCAGTCGCTGGAGGAGGTCACCAAGGACCCGGAGCGTTCCAAGGGTCTCATCAATTATCTGATGCGCGACCGTCACGGCAGCCCTTTCGAGCACAACTCGATGACGTTCTTCATCAGCGCCCCGATCTTCGTGTTCCGCGAGTTCATGCGGCACCGGGTCGGCTGGTCGTACAACGAGGAATCGGGCCGCTACCGGGAGCTCCAGCCCGTCTTCTACGTCCCCGGCGAGTCCCGCAAGCTCGTCCAGCAGGGCCGCCCCGGCAAGTACGAGTTCGTCGACGGCACCGAGGCGCAGGCCGAACTCACGGCCCGTGCCATGGAGGACTCCTACCGCCAGGCCTACGACGCCTACCAGGAGATGCTCGCCGCCGGTGTAGCCCGTGAGGTGGCCCGCGCCGTGCTGCCCGTCGGCCTCTTCTCGTCGATGTACGCCACCTGCAACGCGCGCTCTCTGATGCACTTCCTCGGCCTGCGCACCCAGCACGAACTGGCGACCGTCCCGTCCTTCCCGCAGCGCGAGATCGAGATGGTCGGCGAGCAGATGGAGGAGCACTGGGCGCGCCTCATGCCCCTCACTCATGCCGCCTTCAACAAAAACGGACGGGTAGCCCCGTAGGCGGTGTCCGTATTGCGGCGTTTCGTGAAGTTCATCTAGGCTGATCAAACGGACCCGGCACTGCTTGAACCCCCGAGCAGGCAGTGCCGGGTTCCAAGATCGACGTCCCCCGAGGGGACATCCCGGGCCGAGCAACGAGTAGCGTGTTACCCATGGCTCCGATCTCCACTCCGCAGACCCCCTTCGGGCGGGTCCTCACCGCTATGGTCACGCCCTTCACGGCGGACGGCGCACTCGACCTCGACGGCGCCCAGCGGCTCGCGACCCATCTGGTGGACGCGGGAAACGACGGCCTCGTCGTCAACGGCACCACCGGTGAGTCGCCCACCACCAGCGACGCGGAGAAAGACCAGCTCGTCCGAGCCGTACTCGAAGCGGTCGGGGACCGGGCCCACGTCGTCGCCGGCATCGGAACCAACGACACCCGCCACAGCGTCGGACTCGCGCGCGCCGCCGAGCAGGCCGGAGCCCACGGACTCCTCGCGGTGACCCCGTACTACAACAAGCCGCCGCAGGAGGGCCTGCGCCGGCACTTCACCGCGATCGCCGACTCCACCGGCCTGCCGGTCATGCTGTACGACATCCCCGGGCGCAGCGGCGTGCCGATCGAGACCGAGACCCTCGTCCGGCTCGCGGAGCACCCGCGGATCGTCGCCAACAAGGACGCCAAGGGCGACCTCGGCCGCGCCGGATGGGCCATCGCACGCTCCGGTCTCGCCTGGTACTCCGGCGACGACATGCTCAGCCTCCCGCTGCTCTCGGTGGGCGCGGTGGGCGTCGTGTCCGTCGTCGGCCACTTCGTCACCCCCGACCTGCGGGCCCTGATCGAGGCCTACCTCGGCGGCGACGTGCAGAAGGCCAAGGAGATCCACCAGAAGCTGCTCCCGGTCTTCACCGGGGTGTTCCGGACGCAGGGCGTCATCACCACGAAGGCAGCCCTCACCCTCCAGGGCCTCCCGGCCGGCCCGCTGCGCCTCCCGCTGGTGGAACTCGCCGCGCAGGAGACGGCGCAGCTCAAGGTCGACCTGGCCGCCGGTGGGGTAGAGCTGTAACCACGGACTTCACAACTGAATACGCGAGACAACCGCATACGCGAGGAAAGCTCGCACGCGTTCATCCCCTGACAACAGCAAGTGCACGAATGACACACGCGCCACGTGCCCAAGCGGTACGTGGCGTGCGTGGTAAGGAGAGTCTTTTGAGTCATCCGCATCCCGAACTCGGTACCCCGCCGAAGCTTCCCAAGGGCGCCCTGAGGGTCACCCCCCTCGGCGGCCTCGGCGAGATCGGCCGCAACATGACGGTCTTCGAGTACGGCGGCCGCCTGCTCATCGTCGACTGCGGCGTCCTCTTCCCCGAGGAGGAGCAGCCGGGCATCGACCTGATCCTGCCGGACTTCACCACGATCCGGGACCGCCTGGACGACGTGGAGGGCATCGTCCTCACGCACGGTCACGAGGACCACATCGGCGGCGTGCCGTACCTGCTGCGCCTGAAGCCGGACATCCCGCTGATCGGCTCAAAGCTCACGCTCGCGCTGATCGAGGCGAAGCTCCAGGAGCACCGCATCCGCCCCTACACCCTCGAGGTCGTCGAGGGGCAGCGGGAGCGCATCGGCGTCTTCGACTGCGAGTTCATCGCGGTCAACCACTCCATCCCGGACGCCCTCGCCGTCGCGATCCGCACCCCCGCGGGCATGGCGGTGGCCACCGGCGACTTCAAGATGGACCAGCTCCCGCTGGACGGCCGGCTCACCGACCTGCACGCGTTCGCGCGGCTCAGCGAGGAGGGCATCGACCTGCTCCTCGCCGACTCGACGAACGCCGAGGTCCCGGGCTTCGTCCCGCCGGAGAAGGACATCTCCAACGTCCTGCGCACGGTCTTCGCCAACGCCAACAAGCGGATCATCGTGGCGAGCTTCGCCAGCCACGTCCACCGCATCCAGCAGATCCTGGACGCCGCCCACGAGTACGGCCGCCGGGTCGCCTTCGTCGGCCGCTCGATGGTCCGCAACATGGGCATCGCCCGTGACCTGGGCTATCTCAAGGTGCCGGCCGGACTCGTCGTCGACGTCAAGACGCTCGACGACCTCCCGGACGACGAGGTGGTCCTCGTCTGCACGGGTTCGCAGGGTGAGCCCATGGCCGCGCTGTCGCGCATGGCCAACCGCGACCACCAGATCCGGATCGTCCAGGGCGACACGGTCATCCTGGCGTCGTCGCTCATCCCGGGCAACGAGAACGCGGTCTACCGCGTGATCAACGGCCTGACCCGCTGGGGCGCCAACGTCGTCCACAAGGGCAACGCCAAGGTGCACGTCTCGGGCCACGCCTCGGCCGGCGAGCTGCTGTACTTCTACAACATCTGCAAGCCGAAGAACCTGATGCCGGTGCACGGCGAGTGGCGCCACCTGCGGGCCAACGCCGAGCTGGGCGCGCTGACGGGTGTCCCCAAGGACCACATCGTCATCGCGGAGGACGGCGTGGTCGTCGACCTCATCGACGGCAAGGCGAAGATCGTCGGCAAGGTCCAGGCGGGTTACGTCTACGTGGACGGCCTCTCGGTCGGCGACGTCACCGAGACCTCGCTCAAGGACCGCCGCATCCTCGGCGACGAGGGCATCATCTCGGTCTTCATCGTGGTCGACACCAACTCCGGCAAGATCGTGGGCGGACCCCACATCCAGGCCCGCGGTTCCGGTATCGACGACGCGGCGTTCACCGCCGTCGTACCGAAGATCGAGGAGGCCCTCAACAAGTCGGCCCAGGACGGCGTCATGGAGCCGCACCAGCTCCAGCAGCTGATCCGCCGCTCGGTGGGCAAGTGGGTCTCCGACACCTACCGCCGGCGCCCGATGATCCTTCCGGTCGTCGTAGAGGTCTGATCCTCGCGGACCGTCCGGCCGGAGCGGGGTGCCTCGATTTGCATCGAGGCACCCCGCTCCAGTACGTTTGGCTCTCCGCTGGACGGGAAGCAGCCCACGCACTTGTGCGCGGATGGCACCCGGTCCGGAGCGGAAATTCCGACTCAGAATCTCTGATAATGTCGGATGCGCCGAAAGGCAAAAGGCCCCCGACGGGCCGCTGGAATCAAATTCGGACCGGAAACGGAACGAAAATAAATCTGGTAGAGTCGGAATCGCCGGAAAGGGAAACGCGAAAGCGAAGAACTGGAAAGCGAAAATCGCTTGACCCGCTTCGACCGGGAATCGGACCGATAAGAGTCTGATAGAG
>NZ_JBSFVR010000064.1:0-27450 GCF_053592415.1 Streptomyces sp. NPDC002690
CGCAGGCGGCGAAGCTGAAGGCCGACGCCGCGGTCCGCACCGCGACGAGCGCGGCGGCCGAGGCCATCGTCGCGTCGGAGCACGCGGCGGCCGAGGCGAACCTCGCCGTCGAGATGGCCGACGAGGCCGAACTCCGCGCGAAGGAGGCCAAGTCCCACGCGGACGTGGCCAGGGTGGAGGCGGACAAGGCCACGGTCGCCTCGGCGAAGGCGGCGGGCTTCGCCCATGTCACCGCCCAGGCCGCGGTGGACGCCGGGAACGCGGCCGCACAGGTCGCGGCGCCGGCCAACGACGCGATCCAGCTCGGCTCGCCCTACGTCACCAAGGACTCCGCCGCCGGCCTCGTCGTGCTGAGCGGACAGGCGTCCAAGACGATCGCGGAACAGCAGAAGGCGGTCGCCGACGCGCACGCCCAGAACGCCGCGGAGGAGGCGGCGGCCGCCAAGGTCATCGCCGACCAGGCACAGGGCGACGCCAAGGCCGCCTACCAGCACGCGGCCAACGCCGCGAACTACGCCGCGGTCGCCCGCGGCTACGCGAAGGAGGCCCTCGGCTACGCGGCCGACGCCGCCACCGCCGCGGCGAAGGCGCAGGCGTCGCTGGCGCGCACCATCGAATGGGACCGCCAGGCCACAGCGGACGCGGAGGCCGCCGGCAAGGCGGCGGGACACGCCGAGGGGTACGCGACACAGGCGCGCGACTCCGCCGACCAGGCGGCTCTCGACGCGAGTGCGGCACGCGCCGCGGCCGCGGAGGCGACCGAGGCCGCCGAGGCCGCTCGGGCCGCGGCGAGCCGGGCCGACGAAGCCGCCACTGCGGCCGAGGAGGCCGCGAAGGACGCGCAGTCGTACGCGGAGTCGGCCCAGGAAGCGGCGGAGTCCGCCGAGCGCAAGGAAGCCAACCAGCAGGTCAGCACGGGCGCGGGCACCGGGATCGGCGGCACCTTCTTCGTCGTCGACGAGGACAGTGTCAAGGTCACCGACACCAAGCAGGACAAGCCCTGCGAGATTCCGCCTGGCTTCGGCACGAGTTGCACGGTCACCTTCACCTACACGTTCGACGTGATGGTCGACTTCTATCTGTGCGTCAACGACGCCGTCCCCGCGACGGCTTCGGGATGCCCGGCGTCCGACACCCAGCACCTGGGCACGGAACCCTTCACGGGCCTGAAGAAGGACGTCACCAAGACCTTCACGCAGATGGACATCCTCAAGGGCCTGCTCCAGACCTACCTGGCGGTGGGCAAGGCGATCCTCGTCCAGGACTTCGTCGACTGCTGGCACGGCAGCATCAGCGGCTGCGCCTGGGCGGCGTCCAACTTCATCCCCGGCAAGGCGCTGGGGAAGGTCGTCGAGGGCATCCGGGCCCTCGACGCGGCCATGAAGACCGGTGTCGGCGTCCGGGAGGCGTTCGTCGCGCTGAAGGCGCTGGACGGCATCAACCCGGCGACGGTCGCCCGTCTCGAAAACACGGTCAACGGCTACGAGGACGTGGTTTCGCTCTGCCGGCGGAACAGCTTCCCGGGAGACACCCGGGTCCTCATGGCGGACGGCTCGCTCAAGGCGATCCGCGACGTGCGCCGGGGCGAAAGGGTTCTGGCCACCGACCCGTCGACCGGGCTCTCCACCTCCGAGCCGGTGACCGACACCTTCCGCCACGACACCACGCGCCTGGTCGACATCACGGTCGACGGCGCGGTACTGACCAGCACGGCCGGCCACCGGTTCCACGTGGAGGGGCGCGGCTGGACGTTCGTGTCGGACCTGCGTACCGGCGACCGCCTGCGCACCCCGGACGGCGCACTGCACCGGGTGAGCGGCCTTCGCGACCGGGACGGGCTGACGCCGACCGAGGTCTACGACCTCACGGTCGACGAGGTGCACACGTTCTACGTCGGAACCCGAGGCACCCGGCCGCAGAACGTCCTGGTCCACAACTGCACCGACATCATCTCGGACGAGGGCTATGAGGGGGCTCATACCATCGGCGACCACGTCAACAAGACCGACTCCCAGATGGCCGCCAAGGCCGACGCTGCCAAGGGCGGCGTCGCGACCCGGTGGACCGATCAGGCGACCGCGGCCGAGGCGGTGGACAAGGCCATGAGGGAGTGGATGCAGCAGCCCGGCAAGGCGGCGGAGCTGGAGGCGTGGAAGACCAAGCAGGCACAGCGGATCGGGAAGAAGCTGCCTTTCGTCTCGACCCGTGACCTGAAGACCATCGAGTGGGACATCCGCGGCATGGGCAGCTCGCTCGGGAAGAAGTGGGTGAAGAACGGCGTCCAGGGCGGACCGGCCGGCACTACGGTGGTCGTCCAGCTCAAATACGTCGGCAAGGCGCACAAGCCCAGCAAGTACGTCGTCTACACCGCCTATCTGAAGGACTGAGCATGACCGAGGAGATCGGGCTGACCTGGCTGGCGGAACAGTGCGACGCCATGGAGGACCTGCCGCCGCACGAATTGGACTGCCTGATCGAGCGAGGCCCGGTCTCCGCCATGGTCCTGGTCGCCGGGCGGTCGGTCACCGAACTCCGGGGGGCGTCGTCCCTGCAACTGGGGCGTGACGTCCGACGCCTGCGGGAGTCGGACATCCCGGAGGAGGTGATCCGTACCGCCTGGATCGCGTCCACGGACCACGCGTTCGATCCGTTCAAGGAAGGTATCGGCGTCCGTACCTGGCTCGACAGGGTCGAGGCCGCCTGGCTGGCCGAGGAACACCGGGACTCCCCCGGCTTCGTCAGCCCGACGGCGGACCCGGTGACGGACGACGCCTCCCGCGCCGCCGTACTCCACGCCGTCGGCACCGTCGGCGTGGATCTGGCCCTGGCCGACGTGGCGGGAAGGATGTACGACGTGCTGCCCGTGGGAGACGTCGTCCCGGCGCTGGAGCGGGTAGTGACCGAGGTCTGCGCCGACCTCGGTTACCGCTTGTTCCTGCGGGCTCTCAAGGCCTACGCAGTGCCGGTCGGCCCCGGAGCCCGCTCCGCTTTCGTCGCTCTGGGCGAGCGGTTCGGGTACCCGGAGGGGCTGGTCGTCCAGGACCTCGTCCGGGGATGAACCGGAGCCGTCCGGGGGCTCGAAGAACCAGTCGTGTGGTGAAGGTGGCGCCGTCCGCCCGGAGGGCGGGTCCGGCGGAGTCCGGTGCGTGCGATCGCAAGGCGGAGGGTCGCCCCGATACCGCATGTATCGGGGTGATCCCGACAACGCGGCGAGCGTGCGTGCCAGGCGCCGCCGGACAGGCGGGACTTTCACCACACACGCCCCAGCCCCCGGACGGCCCCTGATCACCGGTCGGCCTGCGCCTTCGGTGAAGAGTCGTGCCGTGCGGGCACCTTGGCCGTGCGCCGACCTGGTCGACTCGGTCGACCCGTACGCCGGTGCGGAACGCGAGCGGGACGTTCAGCGGCGGAGGGACTCCGGGCTGCAGGTGGCCGGAACTCTGCCGAAGGGGTTGCCCTTCCGCTCCTCCGTGTACATGGTCACCGTTCCGTCCGTCGCTGATGGCCGACGTGGATCAGCCTCCGACGGAACGCGGCCCGTGTGGTGCCGTCCGGACCGGTCGCCAACCGGCACAGGTCCCTGACGTCGACGCTGTCGGCGGTGAAACCTCAGCACTTTCTTGATCTTGCCGCCGTACTTCCTCACCCCCGACGATGCCGGCGCCAACCAGCCGGGGCAGCCTCAGCGCCAGCGCGGAGGCCTCCGGGATTCCCGGAGCGTCCGGCAGCAGCGGCAAGTCCGCCTTCAGCTCCGCGGGGCCAGTCCACCCTTGGCGGCCGCCGCGCGAATGGCCTCGGCGGAGAGCACTCGGCGCCGTCGACGGTCAGGCCCCAGCGCAGCGGTTCACCTCCGCTCGAGCGGAGAGCACGCGAGGACCTGGTCCAGCTCGTCAACACGTGGAGGTTCACCTCCGCTCGCGCGGAGAGCACGTGCTGTGGCGGCGTGCGGCTGCGCGGTGGACCGGTTCACCTCCGCTCGCGCGGAGAGCACCCGGACCGGGTGGGGGCCGGTCCGGGAGCGGGCGGTTCACCTCCGCTCGCGCGGAGAGCACCCTTCGCGACCTGCCCTTACCTGACGGCTTTGCAATTCCTTTGCCGAACTTCGCCGCACATATTCGTCGCCCCCACTGTCGTTACGCGGCAGCATAGAGCTCACCCCTCACATCGTTGGGCCGTTTGAGGCGATTGTCAGCGGGTGGTGCTATCTCTGTGTTCATGCTCAAGTTCAATGCGGCGACCCCGGGGAACTGACCCGAGCTCCAAGTCGACACCGTCGCCGCCAGCACCCACGGCGGCAGCACCGCCCTCCGACAATGAGCAAAGCTTCCGACTCGCGACCGCAGGCACCCACCACGGCGAACCTCTCGACTTCCACGGACTCACCCTCATCGCCTTCAACAGAGAAAGTCAAGAAATGGCAAATCCCATCTAACGCCCCAGGTCAAAAAGGGTCCTCTCCGCGCGAGCGGAGGTGAGCCGCCCTACCAGCGGGGCGGCAACGGCAACCCGTCGCGAAAGGGCGGTTCGCATACCGCGAGCCGCTGCTGCCGCTGGCTCGGGTACGTGGTCAGCAGGCGGCGGTGACGCTGTCCGGGCGCAGGGTGGCGCCCGTGCGCGCCTCGATGTCTTCGACGGATACCCCCGGGGCCGTTTCGACGAGGGCGAGGCCCTCGGTGGTCACGTCGAGGACGCCGAGGTCGGTGATGATCCGGTGCACGCATCTCCGGCCGGTCAGCGGCAGGGTGCACTCGTCGAGGATCTTCGGTGTGCCGTCCTTGGCGGTGTGTTCCATCAGGACGACGACCCGGCGGGCGCCGTGGACGAGGTCCATGGCGCCGCCCATCCCCTTCACCATCTTTCCGGGGATCATCCAGTTGGCGAGGTCTCCTCGGGAGGACACCTGCATGGCGCCGAGGACGGCGATGTCGACGTGGCCCCCGCGGATCATGCCGAAGGAGAGCGCGGAGTCGAAGAAGCTCGCTCCGGGCAGGACGGTGACCGTCTCCTTGCCGGCGTTGATCAGGTCCGGGTCGACCTCCCCGTCGGCCGGGTAGGGGCCGGTCCCGAGGATGCCGTTCTCGGAGTGGAGCACGACGTGCGTCCCGCGCCGGACATGGTTGGGGATCAGGGTGGGCAGGCCGATGCCCAGGTTGACATAGGAGCCGTCGGTGAGTTCGGCGGCGGCGCGAGCGGCCATCTGCTCGCGGGTCCAGCCCAGGGTGGTCATGCGCGTACGGTCCTCTTCTCGATCTGCTTGTCGGCGGCCTCGGCCAGGGTCAGCTCCACCACGCGCTGTACGTAGATGCCGGGCAGGTGCACCTCGTCGGGGTGCAGTTCGCCGGGTTCCACGAGCTCTTCCACCTCGGCGACGGTGACGCGGCCGGCCATCGCGGCGAGCGGGTTGAAATTCGCGGCCGCGCGACGGAACACGAGGTTGCCGTGCCGGTCACCGCGCCAGGCGCGCACGAGGGCGAAGTCGGTGGTGATGCCGTGCTCCAACACGTACGAGCGCCCCCGGAACTCCCGGATCTCCTTGGGCGGGGAGGCGAGCGCGACCGTCTTGTCGGGGGCGTACCGCCACGGCAGCCCGCCCTCGGCCACCTGGGTGCCGACACCGGCGGGGGTGTAGAAGGCGGGGATGCCCGCGCCGCCCGCGCGCAGCCGCTCGGCGAGCGTGCCCTGCGGGGTCAGCTCCACCTCGAGTTCGCCGGAGAGGTACTGCCGGGCGAATTCCTTGTTCTCCCCGACGTAGGAGCCGGTGACGCGGTGGACGCGGCCGGCGGCCAGCAGTACGCCGAGACCGCGGCCGTCCACCCCGCAGTTGTTGGACACCACATGGAGCCCGGTCGCGCCCTGGGCGTGCAGGGCGTCGATGAGGACGGCCGGCACGCCGGAGAGACCGAAGCCGCCGACGGCGAGCGAGGCGCCGTCCGGTATGTCGGCGACGGCCTCGGCCGCGCTGACGCGCACCTTGTTCACTGCGGTTTCCTTTCGGGCGGGGACAGCGGGCCGGATCGGGCGCCTGCGCCGGACCGGGATGTACCCGTCCCGGTGCCGCTCGCCGGCAGCAGCGCGTCGGAGACGGACTTGACGCCGCCGTGCGCGGTCAGGCCGCCGTCCACGGCGATCTCGGCACCGCTGATGAACGACGCCTCCGACGACAGCAGGAAGACGACCAGTGGGGCGATCTCCTCGACCGTTCCGGTGCGGCCGAGCGGTGTCTCGCGGATGTTGGCCTCCCGGAAGGCGGGGGCGGCCGAAGAGGTCATCCCGGTTTCGATGTAGCCCGGGTGGACGGTGTTGACGCGGATGCCGCGCGGTCCGAGTTCCAGGGCCGCCGTTTTCGACAGGCCGCGCAGCGCCCACTTGCTGGTCGTGTAGGCGACCGGGTAGTGGGCGGTGAGGGCCGCGGAGGAACCGACGTTCACGATGGAGGAGCCGGCGGGCATGAGCGGCGCGAGGTGCTGGATGCCGAGCAGCGGGCCGGTGACGTTCACGGCGTGGACCCGCGCCATGTCCTCGGGGCGTACGTCGCCGATTCTGGCACGCCACGTGATGCCCGCGTTGTTGACCAGACCGTTCACCTGGCCGTACGTCTCGCGGAGTTCGGCGGCCAGTTCGGCCCAGTCGCTCTCGGCGGTGACGTCCAGGCGGCGGCAGCCGTTCGCGGATTCGACGTCGGTGGCGACGACGTGCGCACCCTCCCGGGCGAGCGCCTCGGCCTCGGCGGCACCTTGGCCTCGCGCGGCGCCCGTCACGACGACAACTCTGCCCCGGAGCCTGTGCCCGTGGGTCCCGTTCACGGCCGCTCCCGTCCGTGGCGTCGGCCGGCCGGCAGCGGTACGGGCTGCACACCGGCCACGACGGTACTGGTCAGGGTGCCGATGGCTTCGACGGTGAGGCTCACGGTGTCGCCGGGGCCGAGCGGCGGCGGGGTCTGCTCGCCGCGCGGCCCCCAGAGTTCGGCGAGGCAGCCGCCATTGCCGCAGGTTCCTGAGCCGAGTACGTCGCCGGGTACGACTCGGGTGCCCCGTGAGGCGTAGGCGGTCATCTCTTCGAAGGTCCAGCTCATGTGGGACAGCAGGTCCCTGCCGATCACCTCGCCGTTGACCTCCGCCGTGAGCGCGAGGCGCAGCAGGCCCTCGGGGTCCCGGTACGGTTCCAGCTCGTCGGCGGTGACCAGGTACGGGCCGAGCGTCGTGGCGGTGTCCTTGCCCTTGCAGGGACCGAGGCCGACCTTCATCTCCGCGGACTGCAGGTCGCGCGCGGACCAGTCGTTGAAGACGGTGTAGCCGACGATGTGGTCCCGTGCCTGCTCGGGGGTGAGGTCGCGTCCTTCCCGGCCGATGACGGCGCCCACCTCCAGCTCGAAGTCGAGCGCGGCCGAGCCGGGCGGCATCGGGACTTCGTCGTGCGGACCGTAGACCGCGTGCGGGTTGGTGAAGTAGAAGGTCGGCGCCGCGTACCACTGCTCGGGAACCCCCGCGACGCCGTCGACGGCGCGGCGTACGCCCTCCACGTGCTCTTCGAAGGTCACGAAGTCGCGTACGGAGGCGGGCTGCAGGGGAGGGAGCAGCCGCACTTGGGAGACGTGGGGACCGGGTGGGACGTCGAGCGACGCCGCACCGGCGGCGAGCAGACCCGGCAGCCCGTCCGTCTCCCGGAGGAGGGTGGTGAGAGAGGTGACACCGGGCAGGGGAAAGAGCGTGCCGTCCTCCTCCACGACGGCTACGCGGTGACGGCGTTGATGCTCGTAGGCGGCGAAACGCATGTGCGGCTCCTGGGGGGAGGGCGAGAAGGGGCGGTGGGCGGGCAACGGGGTCGCGTCTCCGGTTGCCCGCCCAGGCGGCGGCAACCCGCCCCGGTCGAGGGGCCGGGCGCGGATCGAGGTCGGACGGGGGCTGACGGATCAGGGTCGGGGGCCCGGCATCTCGGCCGGGCCCGGCAGCCGGGTTCGGGCCCGGCAGCCGCACGGAACCTCGCCGTGATCCGCCGGGCGCTTCCTCAGACCGGCGGGGCGACGAAGACGCCGCGGTCGGGGTCGTTGAAGGACTCCTTGGCGACGATCTCGTTCATGGCGTTGGCGGTGCCCCACTGGTCGGTGATCTCGGGCTGCGAGAAGTCGTAGACGTGGGGGTGCCAGGTGTCCTCGTCGAGGTTCTCCAGCTCGGTGGTGTACTCGACGGTGTTGCCGTGCGGGTCGAGGAAGTACGTGAAGGTGTTGTCGCCGGCCATGTGCCGGCCGGGACCCCAGACCTTCTTGAAACCGGCCCGCATGACGCGGCCGGAGCCGCGCATGTACTCGTCGATGCCGCGCATCTCGAAGGAGACGTGGTGCAGGGCGGTGTGCGGGCCCTGGGCGATGGCCATGGAGTGGTGCTGGTTGCTGATCCGCATGAAGTGCATGACCTCGCCCATGTGCGGGGAGCTCAGGGTGTCGGAGAGGGCGAAGCCGAGGTGGCGTTCGTACCACTCCCGAGTGCGGTTCAGGTCGGGGGAGTTGAGGACCACGTGGGAGAGCTTGACCGGAATGGCCTCCTTCTCCTCGATCTTGCGGTGCCGGCGGACCTCGACGTCGGCGGAGACCTCGATGGTGCGGCCGTCCACGTCGAAGAAGCGGAAGCCGTAGCCGCCACCGGGCGTGTCCACCTTCCCGGGCCGGGATATCAACTGCACCCCGCCCGCGAGGAGTCGCTCGGCGAGTGTGTCGACACCGGCCGCGTCGGCCGCACCGTAGGAGACGAGGTCGAGGCGCTTCTCCTCGGCCTTGCGCAGCCGTACGACGTAGTTCTCGGGTGAGCCCTCGGCGGCCAGGAAGGAGATCCCGGAGTCCTCGGATACCTTGGTGAGACCCCAGACCCCGGCGTAGAAGTCGAGTTGCTTCTCGTAGTCCGGCACCGCCAGGTCCACGTGGCGCAGATGGGTGAGCAGACGTCCGTTCATGGTGCTTCCTCCTCGTTGAGGTCGGGCAGACGCGGCGGGTCAGGCGTGACGCAGCAGGGCAGCGGCGTTTCCACCGCGTACGGAGTCGAAGTCGGCCTCGGACAGGCCGGCGGTGCGCAGGGCGGCGACCGGATCGTCGGTGCCCATGTCGAAGGGGAAGTCGGAGCCGAGCAGTACCCGGTCGGCTCCCGCGACGCGGATCAACTCCCGCAGTACGTGGGGGTCGTGCACGAGCGAGTCGAAGTGGATCCGCTTCAGGTAGCTGCTCGGCGGGTGGGCGCATCCGGAACCCGCGTCGGCGCGCGCGGACCAGGCGTGGTCGGAGCGGCCGATGTGGGTGGGCAGGTAGCCGCCGCCGTGCGCGGCGATCAGCTTCAGCGCGGGATGGCGGTCGAGCACTCCGGAGAAGATGAGGTGCGAGAGCGCCACGGCGTTCTCGGTGGGCTGGCCGACCGTGTTGGACAGGTACCACTGGTCCAGGCGCTCGTCGAGCGTGCACCCGAACGGATGCAGGAAGAGAATCGCTCCGGTCTCCTCCGCCTTGTCCCAGAACGGCTCGTAGGCCGGGTCGGACAACTCACGCCCCGGGGCGTGACTGGACAGCTCCACCCCCACCAGGCCCTGTCGCAGGGCGTGTTCGAGGGCGGGCACCATGAGGCCGGGGTGCTGGAGGGGTACGAGTCCGAGGCCCCGCAACCGGTCCGGTGCAGCCGCGCAGTGAGCGGCGGTGGCTTCGCCGGCGAGCCGGTACACCTTCTCCGCCGTGTCCTTGTCGGCCCAGTAGTGGTACTGCGACGGGGAGGGGCTGACCAGTTGGACGTCCACGCCCTGCGCGTCCATCGCCGCCAGACGTACCGAGACGTCGGTCAGTTTCGGGATGCGGGCGCCGACCATGGGGCCGCTGACGGCGAGCGCCTCGGGGCCGTTGCGGCGGGCGTCCAGCTCCTTGGCCTCCGCCAGTCCCGGCAGCCCCGCCACGAGCGCCTCGACCTCGGGCAGCAGGACGTGGGCGTGCACGTCGACGGTCGGGGTGGTCACGGGATCTCCCGGAGCATCGTCATGGTGCGGCCCATCAGGCCGGGAACGTCCGCGTCCCGCACCCCGTCGAGCTGCCACTGCCCGATCCGTACGGACGCCTCCACGACGGGCCGGACCCGGGCGATGCGGCGTTCGTAGTACGCCTGGAACAGCGCGTCGTCCCAGAGCTCGGTCCCGGTCAGCATCTGCGCCAGCACGAGGGCGTCCTCCAGCGACAGGGCAGCACCCTGCGCCAGGGTGGGCGGGCAGCAGTGCGCGGCGTCACCGACCAGGACGACGCGCCCCCGGTGCCAGGAGCCTTCGACCAGCAGCTCGTCGAACCAGGTGTAGTTGACCTGTGCCGGGTCGGTGATCGACTCGGTGATCTCCGGCCAGAAGCCGCCGTAGGCGGAGGTGAGGCGGCGCATCTCGTCCGCGTACGAATCCGGCGGGATCGAGGCCCGGTCGCGGTTCGCCTCGACCACGTAGGCGTAGAGGGTCGTCTCGCTGGTGGGACAGTAACCGGCGATGTGGGCCGGGCCACCGTAGGCGAGGTCGGTGCGGGTCAGACCCGACGGACGCGGGGCGGCCACGCGCCAGATGGCCATACCGGTCGGTTCTGGCTTCTCGGTGATCCCGACGGCGGCGCGGGTGGTGGAGCCGAGGCCGTCCGCGGCGATCACCAGGTCGTAGCGGCTCTCGGTACCGTCCGAGAAGCGTGCGGTGACTCCATCGGCTTCCTGCTCCAGGGCGGTGGCCCGGACACCCAGGCGCACCCGGGCACCGCTCTCACGGACGGCGTCGATCAGGATCCGCTGCAACTGGGGTCGCTGCATGCCGACGGTGGCCGGCAGGTCGTCGCCTCCGCTGCGGATGTCCTCCTGGGCGTGCAGGACCGTGCCGTCGGGTGCGGTGATGCCGACCGAGCCGAAGCCGTAACCTGACGCCTCCACCCGCTCCCAGACGCCGAGTTCGCGCAGCACGCGCAAGGCGTTGCCTTGGAGGGTGATGCCGGAACCCGCGGTCGCGTTCCAGTCGTCCTTCGCCTCGACCAAGTCGACTTCGATGCCGGCCCGGCGCAGCAGGACGGTGACGGCGTTGCCCGCCGCCCCACCGCCGATCACCAGGACCGTACGGGGTGTGCTCATGGGGAACTCCCTTGTTCCTCTGATTACTTGACGGCGATCGGGTTCACCGGGCTGCCGACCGCCCCGGTGATGCGCAGCGGCGCGGCGGTGAGGAAGAACTCGTACACCCCGTCCTCCGCGCAGTCGTCGGCGAGAGCGTCGAGGTCCCACATCTCGCCGATCAGCAGGCCGATGTTGGGGATGGCGACCTGGTGCAGCGGCTGGAAGGCGTGGTCGAACTCGTTGGGCCGCACTTCGAAGCCCCAGGTGTCGGTGGCGATCGCGGCGATCTCCGTGCCGTGCAGCCACCCCGCCGCGGTGAAGGACAGGCCGGGGGCCGGGCCGCCGGCGTACTCGCCCCAGCCGTCCCGGCGGACCCGGGCGAGCTGGCCGGTCCGCACCAGCACGATGTCGCCGCGCCCCACGGCGACCTGGTGGGCTTCGGCCGTGGCGGCCAAATGCTCCTCGGTGACGGCGAATCCGTCGGGCAACCCCCCGTCCTCGCCGATCACGCGGCCGACGTCCAGCAGCACCCCGCGACCCGCGACGTGCGGTGCCATGTGCTCGATGCCGGTGACCAAGTCGCCCTCGGAGGTGACGACCTGATCCGCCGGCCGCCCGTTCCACGCCTTGCCGTGGTCGAAGATGTGCCCGAGCCCGTCCCACTGGGTGGAGCACTGCAGCGGCATCGCGATCACGTCGTCGGCTCCGCCGAGGCCGTGCGGGAACCCCTGCCCGGTGACGACGGCGTCGGTGCCGGTGTCGAGCATGGTGTGCACGGGGTTGGTGCGCCGTCGCCAGCCCTTCTGCGGGCCGTCCATGTCGAAGCTCTGTGAGAGGGAGAAGCTGACGCCCCGCCGGACGAGCGCGGCGCCCTCCCGGCGCTTGGCCGCGTCGAGGAAGTTGAGGGTGCCGAGTACGTCGTCCGCGCCCCAGCGCCCCCAGTTGGAGTACGTCTCGGCGGCCTCGGCGATGGATCCCTCGGGGTCGGTGCGGTCGAGAGTCATGACGCCTCCGGGCCGACACAGCGGGTGCGCTGGACGCCGAGACCGGTGACCGAGCCTTCCATCACGTCTCCGTCACGGAGCAGCCGGCCCCAGTGCATACCGTTGCCGGCGGGGCTGCCGGTCAGCACGAGGTCGCCGGGCAGCAGGCGCGCGGTCTGCGACACGTAGGACACGACCCGCGCGACATCGAAGATCATGTCCTTGGTCGACTCGTCCTGCATGGTCTCGCCGTTCAGCTTCAGCGTCACCTGAAGATCGCCCGGGTCCGCGACCGACCCGGCGGGCACGATCCAGGGACCGAGCGGGGTGAACCCGGGCGCGTTCTTGCTGCGCAGCCAGTCCGTGCCGATCTGCGGCATGTCCCGGCGGAACACGGTCGCGCGGTCGGTGAGGTCGTTGGCGATCGTGTATCCGGCGACGTGGCCGAGTGCGTCCTCGACCGGCACCTGGTAGGCGGGCCGGCCGATCACGGCGGCCAACTCCAGTTCCCAGTCGGGCTTCCGGGCCCACGCGGGGAGCGTGACGTCGTCGTAAGGCCCGGTGATCGCGCTCGGCAGGCCGATGAACACGTACGGCAGGTCCTCCGTCGCCCGCCGGTCCATGATCTCCGCCGCCTCCGCCCGCCGCTCCTCCTCGGAGCGGTCGTCGTCCGAGGCCCGGTGTGCGACGTGCAGGTCGATGACGTGCTGCCGGTAGTTCGCGCCGGACTGGAAGACCTGGCGCGGGTCGACGGGGGCATGCACCCGGAAGTCCGCCAGCGGCTCCCGCTCCGGTACGGCGCTTGCGGCCAGCTCCTCCAGCCGGGGAAGGGCGGACTCCCAGCTCTCCAGGAGACTCCGGACGTCCAACAGGTCGTCCCCGAAGGCGGCCCGAAGGTCGAGCACCCGGGCGTCGGGAGTGACGAGGGCCGGGAACGCGGGCCCGTCCGGGGCCGAGAGAGTGGCGAGGGCGAACGGTCCGGCGAAGAGCGCGGACGCGGGTTCAGGTTTCACGGGCATGTCCTCCTGATTGCGGTGCGACTAATCTGAACCCGCCATCCGGAATCATGGAAATAGATTGTGTGGATGATTGTCATCCACCAGATTTATTTCGCCTGGTGGGCGCCGACCCTTAGGGAGAAAGCCCGTGAATCTGTCCCGCCTGGATCTCAACCTCGTGGTCGCGCTGCGTGCCCTGCTGGAGGAGCGCAACGTCACACGTGCCGGACAGCGCGTCGGGCTCAGCCAGCCCGCCATGAGCGCTGCGCTGTCCCGGCTGCGGCGGCATTTCGACGACGACCTCCTGGCCCGGGTCGGCGGCCACTACGAACTCACCGCCCTCGGACAGGTCCTGCTCGACCGCACTTCGACCGCCTACGACGTGCTGGAACGTCTCTTCGCCAGCCAGGCGTTCTTCGATCCGGCCGCGGAGAGCCGCGAGTTCAAACTGATCGCGTCCGACTACGCCGTCGCCGTATTCGGCGCCGAACTCGCCCGGGTCGTGCACGAGGAAGCCCCCGGCGTCCGTCTGCGCTTCGCCCAGACACCGACCACCGTGGTCGACGACACGGCGACGCTCCTGAGCACCACCGACGGTCTGCTCATGCCGCACGGCGTGATCAGCGGGTTTCCCGCCACCGACCTCTACGAGGACAGCTGGGTCTTCCTCGTGGCGGACGACCACCCGAGCGTGGACGACCGGCTCACCCGCCAGGACCTGGCCCGGCTGCCCTGGGTCACCTACCAGCGCACCTACGACGCCCCCGCCGTGCGCCAGCTCGGGATGCTGGGTGTCGAACCGCGCGTGGAAGTCTCCGTGGACAGCTTTCAGCTGCTGCCGCTGCTCGTCGCCGGCACCCGGCGCATCGCCTTGATCCAGGCCCGCCTCGCCCGGCTGCTCACCCCTCTCGCGGCCGTCCGGGTACTGGAGCCGCCGTACGAGGCGGTGCCGTTGCGGGAATCGATGTGGTGGCACCCGGTGCACACCCACGACGCCGCCCACATCTGGCTGCGTGAGACGGCTGCCCGGGTGGGCCGACGCATGGCTGACGCCCCGGAGTGAACGGTGTTGCCCCGACGGGTGGTTCGGACACCTGATTCGAAGGCATCCACGGGGTGGATGGCAGGCATCGGTGAATCGAATCGTGGCAGGTCTGGGCAGGGCACCCGCGCGGACCCCATAGTCGTGGCACATCCCAGCGCCCCGCGGCGACGTCCTCGCCCGAGGTGTCTGTCGCCATGGCGCTGCGACTTTTCCGTCTCGTGTTCCGGAGTGCCGCCGTGCCTGTCCCGCCGCACCGCCTGCCCGCGCGGAGCGGCACTCTCCGCCGCACCGCGCTCCTGAGCGGCTCGAGCGCCCGAGGTCACCGCGTCGGCACTGCCGAGGTGGATCGGCGTACGACCAGTTCGGGTCCGAGGACGACGTGGCCGTGTTCGTGACCGGAACCCTGCGCCGTGTCTTCGACGAGCAGGCGGCCGGCCTTCCGCCCCATGGCGATGGCCGGCCGACGTACCTAGGTCAGCGGCACGACGGCGGACGCCGCGTACTCGATGTCGTCGTAGCCGACCAGTGCGACGTCCTCCGGGATTCTCAGTCCGGCCCGATAGAGAGCCTGCATCATCCCCAGTGCGAGCAGGTCGTCGGCGCAGAAGACGGCGGTCGGCCGGACCGGCAGGCCGAGTATGCGGTACCCGGCGTCCCTGCCCGCCTCCACCGTCAGCGCGGGGCACGACAACGCGCGCAGGGAGGCCGCGACGAGCCCGGCACCGCCGACAGCCCTGCGAGCCCCGGCGAGCCTGTACCGCGCCGAGGCGAGCCGGTCGGGGCCGCCGACGTAGGCGATGGAGCGATGCCCGAGCTCCAGCAGATGGCGCACCGCGGCGTAGCCTCCGGCGAGGTCGTCGCTCCCCACGGAACAGGCCGCGCCCTCGGGCGCGTACTGGTCGGCCACGACGAAGGGCACGGCGTGCCGACGGAACGCGGCCACGGTCCGGTCGACTCCGTCGCCGGAGAGCAGCACGGCGCCTCGCACCTGATGCGAGACGATCAAGGAGAGGTGCCGTCTCTCCTCGTCGGGGTCGCGGGCATCGGTGCAGACCATCACTCCGAGGTCCGCCTCTCGCGCGGCCTGCTGGACTCCGGTGGCCATCGCCGTGAAGAACGGGTCGGCAGGGCCCGGCGTCACGACGGCGATGACACGCGACGCGAGGCCGTGCAGCTGGCGGGCGCCGTCGGTCCTGATGTAACCGATCGCGCCGATCACGTCCAGTACACGTGTCCGAGTGGACTCGGCCACCAGCTCCGGGCGGTTGAGTACGTTCGAGACGGTCCCGAGCGACACGCCGGCTTCCCGTGCGACATCCTTGATGCCCACCCGGCGCCGCCTCGCGCCGTCCCCTCGCGTCCCGCCCTCCCCCGCCCTTTCGCCCGCGCGGACCGGCGCCCGGGGCACGGGGGGAAGGGAGCGCACGGCCTAACCGACCTGCGCGGGCGCCGTGCTGCCCCGCGTGACCAGGCGAGGCGTCATCGTCGTCCGCATGGCCCGGTCCCGCCGCCCTTCCACCCGCTCGATGAGCATGCGGGCGGCGGCGGATCCCATGGTGTGCCCCGCCTGGTCGACGCTGGTCAGCTGGATGGTCGCCAGTGCGGCCAAGGCCGTGTTGTTGTACCCGACGAGCGACAGGTCCTCGGGGATGCGCAGGCCGAGTTCGTGGGCGGCCCGATAGATGCCCAGAGCCGCCACGTCGGCTCCGGTCATGACGGCCGTCGGGGGGCGGTCCTGCGTCAGCAGGGTCATGCCCGCCTTGAAACCGCCCTCGTCGGAGTACGCGGCGTGCAGGACCTGCGCCCGCTCGGCGAGTCCGTGCCGTCGCATCGCGTCGAGGTATCCGGCGGTCAGCACGATCTCCGGGGTGCGCTTCCACTGGTTGGCCTTGGTGCCGGGAGCCGAGACCAGGGCGATGTCGCGATGGCCGAGCGAGACGAGGTGGTCGACGACGAGTCCCGCTCCGACGTCGTCGGCGTCGACCACCGAGTCGTGGGCGTCGGAGCCGTCGTGATGGCCGAGGACGACGGTCGGGACGGACGCCGCCGTCGCCAGCACCTCGTCCCGGGACGTCCCGGGCGCGATCAGGATCAGGCCGTCCATCTGACGATCCACCATGGAGCGAATGGTCTTCGCCTGTTCTTCCGGACCGAACCCCGCCGCACCGATGAGCACGGTGTACTCGCTCTGGCGGAGCTCGTCCTGTACGCCGTCGAGGATGTCGGCGAAGAACGCGTTACGGACGTTGTCGAGCAGGACGCCGATGGTGTAGGTCCGGCCGCGCATGCCGCGCGCCGCAGCGTGCGGCCGGTATCCGAGTTCGGCGATGGCGGCCTTGACCCTGTCCTGCATGGCAGGGCTCACGCCGTAGGCGTTCCGCATCACCTTGGAGACGGCGGCGGTGGAAACACCGGCACGTCGGGCGACATCGGTGATGGTCACGCGTTTGTTCTGTCTGGGTGTCGCAGCCCGGTCCATCGTGATCGCTCCGGATCTCGTAGTCGTGAGTATAACGGTCTACACCTCGACCCCCCTCCGTCGTCAAGACTTCTTCCGCAACACCGCAGTGTTACGTCTCCGTGTCTTGACGGAACCGACAAGGGAGTGCAGGGTGTTGCCCAATCCGAGCAGAGAACGTTCTACACGTTCGTCCGGACGGCAGGGCCCATCCGTCGCCCGCTGTGCCGCCCCTTTCCTCTCGCCTCTCTCCATACTTCTTGGGAGTCTTCCGTGTCCCCTCGTATGTCCCGTACCCGTCGATCGCGTCCCGCTCTGGTCGTCGCCGGCACGGCCTCCCTCGCCCTGCTCGCCACCGCCTGCGGTGGCAGCGCGTCCGGGTCCTCGTCCGCACCGAAGGAATTCAGCTACCTCAGCGTCACCGAGAACACCGCGGTCAAGACCGCGCTCACCACCCTCTCCGAGGGTGCCTGCAAGGCGCAGAACAAGGCGCTGCCGCTGAAGGTGGAGACGGTTCCGCAGGCGAGCCTCGACCAGAAGCTCCAACTCCTCGCGGGCCAAGACGCCCTGCCGGTCCAGTTCGCCGCCGGCAACGCTCCCGCCCTGACGAACCAGCTCGACACATCCGGCAAGGTCGCCGACCTGGAGACAGAGCTGAAGGGCCTCGGGGTCCTGGACCAGATCGAGCCCGCGGCGGTGTCCACGGTCAAGGCGCTGTACGGAGGCAAGCTCGCGGTCCTGCCGTACGAGTACAACATCGAAGGCATCTTCTACAACAAGAAGATCTTCGCCGACAACGGACTGCAGGAGCCGACCACGTGGGACGCCCTGGTGGCCGCTTCCGCGAAGCTCGAAAGCAAGGGCGTACAGCCCTTCTCCGCCTCAGGTCAGCAGGGCTGGCCCCTGACCCGTCTGATCAGCGACTACCTCTACCGCAGCCTGGGACCGGACGCGCTCCAGAAGGTCGCCGACGGCAAGGCCAAGCTCACCGACCCCGAGTACGTCAAGGGCGCCGAGGAGATCGCGGCCTTGGGCAGGAAGGGCTACTTCGGCAAAGGGCTGGGCTCCATCGACTACGACACCGCGATGAACCAGTTCCTGACCGGCAAGGCCGCCATGTTCTACATGGGGAGCTGGGCCCTGACCAACATCGCCGACGCCGACCAGAACAAGGTGGGCGCCCAGAACGTGGGGTTCATGCCCTTCCCGGCGGTCACCGGCGGCAAGGGCGCGATCGACCAGTACCCCTCCAACGTCGGCCTGGGAATCACCCTCGCCAAGAAGTCCTTCGACTCCAAGACCGGTGACTGGACGGCCTGCATCGCGAAGAACTACGGCGCCACCGCGCTGAAGGACCAGGGCGCCATATCCGGCTTCAAGGTCAACGGCGACGTCAAGGACGCCAACCCGGTCACCACCCAGGTCCGCGAGACGATCGGTGCGTCGAAGCAGAACGTGCTCTGGTTCGAAGCGCTGTTCAACACGAAGGCCACCACGGTCAGCCAGACCAACGCGGCCTCCCTGGTCAGCGGCAGCATGACCCCGCAGAAGTTCATGCAGACCGTGCAGGACGCCCTGACCGCCGAGTGACCGGCCGGGGCGGCGCACCATGCCTCCCTGAGGGGTGTCGTCGAAGTGTCCGGCACGCCCCGCGCCCCGTGTGCGCTGCCCCCGGTCCTGCCAGACAGGTCTCTCTCACGGCAACGAAGTGGACTCCACCCATGCACCGCGTCCTCGGTGACCGCAGGGCCATTCTGATCCTGCTCGGTCCCGCTCTCCTCGTCTACTCCCTGATCATGCTGGTCCCGATGGTGTGGTCGCTCGGGTACTCCTTCACCCGGGGCAACACCATCGACGGCTTCACCGGCAACGGACTGGACAACTTCCAGCGCCTGTTCACCGATGACGCCGTACGGGATGCCCTCTGGTTCACCCTCAAGTACGCCGCCGTGGTGACGGTCGGCCAGGTCGTCGCGGGCTACCTGCTCGCCCTCCTCTACGTCTTCTTCCTCAAGCGCGCCTCGGCCCTCGTGCGCACGCTCGTCTTCTTCCCCGTGGTGCTCCCCACGGTCGCCGTCGGCCTGCTCTTCCAGAAGTTCTTCCAGGTCGCGCCGCAGACGGGCCCGGTCAACTCCCTGCTGAACATGGTGGGCCTGGACCCGATCGACTTCTTCGGTAGCGCCGGCAGTGCCTTCTGGGTGCTGATCGCCATGGACATCTGGCGCTCCATGGGCTTCTACGCCGTCCTGCTCTTCGCCGGTCTGGTCGACATCCCGGACGAGGTCCTCGAATCCGCCCGGCTGGACGGAGCGACGGGACTCAGGCTGGTCCGGCACATCGTGCTGCCCCTGTCGCTCCCGGTGCTGATGTCGTCACTGATCTTCAGCATCAACGGAACGCTGAAGGCGTTCGACTCCATCGTCGCGCTGACCAACGGCGGCCCCGGCACCGGCACGAGCCCGCTGACCCTGTACATGTTCCAGACGTCGTTCACCTACGGCGACTACGGCTACGGCAGCACCGTCGCGCTGCTGCTGACCGTGGTGTGCCTGATGGTGAGCCTGGTCGTCTACCGCGTGTCGCGACGTGACCTCACGGAGGGCTGACCCATGGCCGTCGAAACCCCGATGAAGACCTCCGCCGGGCACCCACGCGAGGGCGCGTCCCCGCGAACCGCCCGCGCCCGGAAGGGCCGCGCCGGCAGCCGGCTCTGGGTGAAAATCGTCGTCGCGCTGCTCCTCGTCGTCGAGCTGTACCCGTTGATCTGGATGTTCTTCACGTCGCTCAAGACCAATGACGACTACCTGAACCACTCGACCTGGAGCCTGCCCACGACGTGGGAATGGGGCAACTACTCCGAGGCGTGGACCACCGGCAACATCGGCCTGTACATCCAGAACAGCCTGCTCGCCGTCGTCCCCGCACTGGCCCTGATGCTGCTCCTGGGCACGGCCGCGGGCTTCGCCCTGCAGATCATGGTCTGGAAGGGCCGCGGTCTCACGCTGCTGATCTTCCTCGCGGGCATGATGGTGCCCCCGCAGATGATCCTCCTGCCTCTGTTCACCGCCTACTTCCAGACCGGCCTGTCGGGCACATTGTGGCCGCTGATCCTCACCTACACCGGCACGGGCCTGCCCCTGACCGTCTTCATGATGGCCACGTACTACCGTGCCGTTCCCCGCGAACTCTTCGAAGCCGCCACCATCGACGGCGCCGGCATCCTGCGCGCCTTCTGGACCATCAGCGTTCCCATGGTCCGCAACGCCCTGCTCACCGTCGGTCTGGTCCAGTTCTTCTTCATCTGGAACGACCTGCTCATCGCGCTGACCTTCACCAACGACCAAGACCTGCGCACCATCCAGGTCGGACTGCTCAACTTCACCGGTGACTTCGGCGCCACCCAGTACGGCCCCCTGTTCGCTGCCATCTGCATCAATGTCTTCGGCACCCTCCTGATCTACCTCTTCCTCAACCAGAAGGTCATGAAGGGCCTGACCTCGGGAGCGGTCAAGGGCTGATACCAGCCCACCACCGCGCTCGCTCCCGCACGTGCAAGAAAGGCCCTCCCCTTTGCTCCCCCCTCAGCCCTCCCCGGTGTCCTTCGAGCACCTTCCGGACGGACTCGGCGTCGGCGTCGCCGCCCCCCGGCTCACCTGGACACTGCCGCCCGGATCCGGCCGACAGCAGGCGTACGAACTGGAAGTCGACCGAACAGGTGCCGTCCGACGGACCGGACGCGTCGCCGACCACACCCACGTGCTCGCACCCTGGCCGGGGAAACCCCTGGCCTCCAGGGAACGCGCGAGTGTCCGGGTCCGCGTCTGGACCCCGGGCGCCCCGGAACCGTCCGCCTGGAGCGATCCGCGGCCCGTAGAAGCCGGCCTGCTGGCACCGACCGACTGGCACGCGCTCCCCGTCGGAGCCGGATGGGACGAGGACCCGCAGGCCCAGCGCCGCCCGGCCCGGGTCCGCAAGGACTTCCGGCTGGACCGCCCCGTGGCCCACGCACGCCTGTACGTCTCGGCGCACGGCCTGTACGAGGCGGAGATCAACGGCCGCCGGGTGGGCGACGAGACGCTCGCTCCGGGGTGGACCGTCTACCCCCGACGGCTGCGCTACCGCACCCACGACGTCACCGGCCACCTCGCCGAGGGCGCCAACACCATCGGGGCCTGGCTCGGAGACGGCTGGTACCGGGGCAAGTACGGCTTCGACGGTGGCACCCGCAACATCTACGGCACCGACCAGGCGCTCATCGCACAGCTGGAAGTGCGCTACCGCGACGGCACCACCCTCGTCGTGGCGACGGACGGCACCTGGAGCGCGGCGCCCGGCCCGATCCTGACCAGCGGCCTCTACGAGGGCGAGACCTTCGACGCCCGACTCCACGATCCGCACTGGTGCACACCCACCCCCTCGCCCGCCCCGGCCGACGCGTGGACGCCCGTACGGACGGGCCGACGCGACCCCGCGACCCTGGTCGCACCGATGGGGCCCCCGGTCCGCCGCACCGGAGAGATCGCCCCTCTCGCCATCACCCGCACCGAGGACGGACGCCACCTCCTCGATTTCGGCCAGAACCTCGTGGGCCGCCTGAGCGTCACGGTCGACGGCCCGGCGGGCACCACCGTCGTACTCCGGCACGCGGAAGTGCTGGAGGACGGCGCCCTGGCGACGCGACCGCTGCGGGAGGCGTACGCCACCGACACCCTGATCCTCGCCGGCGAAGGCCCGCTCACCTGGGAGCCGCGCTTCACCATCCACGGCTTCCGCTACGCCGAAGTGACCGGCTGGCCAGGCCAGTTGACCGCGGACATGGTGAAGGCGCGCGTCCACCACACGGACATGCGCCGCACCGGCTGGTTCGAGTGCAGCGACCCCCTGGTCAACCGCCTGCACGAGAACGTCGTCTGGAGCATGCGCGGCAACTTCGTGGACATACCGACCGACTGCCCCCAGCGCGACGAACGCCTCGGCTGGACCGGCGACATCCAGGTCTTCGCCCCCACCGCGAGCTTCCTCTACGACTGCGCGGGCATGCTCGACTCCTGGCTCACCGACGTGGGCCTGGAACAACTCCCCGACGGCACCGTCCCCTGGTACGTACCCGTCATACCCGGGGCCCCGATGTGGACGCCGATCCACCCCGGGGCGGCCTGGGGAGACGCCGCCACGCTCACCCCCTGGACCCTCCACCAGCGCTTCGGCGACATCGGTCTCCTCCGACGCCACTACCCCATGGGCAAGAAGTGGGTGGACCTGGTGGAGCGCCTCGCCGGCCCGACGCGTCTGTGGGACACCGGATTCCAGCTGGGCGACTGGCTCGACCCCGCCGCCCCGCCGGAGGACCCGGCAGCCGGCGTCACCGACCGCTACCTCGTCGCCACGGCCTACTTCGCGCATTCCGCTCGCCACCTCGGACGTGCCGCGGCCGAGTTGGGAAGGACCGCGGATCGCGACAGGTACACCACGCTGGCCGACGAGGTCACGGAAGCCTTCCGGCGCCGGTACGTCCTGCCGTCCGGCCGCATGACGAGCGACAGTCCCACCGCCTACGCCCTGGCAATCGCCTTCGACCTGCTCACGCCCCTGCAGCGCCAGGACGCCGGGGGCCGGCTCGCCGAACTAGTCGTCAGGGATGACGCCCGCATAGCCACCGGCTTCGTCGGAACTCCGCTGATCTGTGACGCGCTCACCGACACCGGACACCTGGACGTCGCCTACCGGTTGCTGCTCCAGACCCAATGCCCGTCCTGGCTGTACACCGTCGCGCAGGGCGCGACCACGATCTGGGAGCGCTGGGACAGCCTGCGGCCGGACGGCAGCCTCAACCCGGGTGGGATGACCTCCTTCAACCACTACGCGCTCGGCGCCGTCGCGGACTGGCTGCACCGGGTCGTCGGCGGCATCACCGCCACGGCCCCCGGCTACCGGGAAATCACCTTCCGACCGAGGCCTGGTGGCGGAATCACGTGGGCCCGCACCCGCCATGAGACCCCGTACGGCACCGCGGGCCTCTTCTGGGAACTGACCGCCACCGGCCTGACCGCCCACTGCACCGTTCCCGAAGGAGCCCGGGCCACCGCCGAACTGCCCGGCTGTCCGCCTGTGTCCATCGGCCCGGGTGAACACGTGCTCGAAACTGCCGCAATTTCCGGTGCGGCCGCTTGAACCAAGCGCGCCAAGCGCACGCGACCAACCCTGGACCGCTCGACGCGACCATTTTCCGCGTCGGGCGGTCCAGGATTTTTAAGGCTTCGTTCACGCATCCTGTATCACTGCCGTGAATGTCTCCGATCCGGCGGGTCGATGGAAGAGGGCGTCGGGTGGAGTTCTCTTTGAAATTTTCAATCCATCCCTCTCGGCTAGATATTGTTTTCGCTGGTCAGCGGCTCATTTGCGGAGGCTGCGCCGAAGGGTTGACCTGGGGGTTAACGGGCAATAGCTTTCCATCTGTTGGGCGAGACGCTTCGCGAGCCTGCGCCGATGCGCACGAGAATCGCTGTCGCGGGACGCGGCAGGGCGGTCTCGGAATAAGCGAAAAGAAGACGCATGCGCGTGTGTTGCGCACGAGTCCCATGCGTTGCCCGTAAGCCGGGGCCGCCCGGAATCCTGACTTTTCGGTCGGCCCCCATTTCCCTCCCGTGACGGAAGTTCGAGCAGCCGTCCATACGTATCCGGAGAGCCGCTGTGAACAGAAGACAATTTCTCTCTGCCGCCACCTTCACCGCGTTGGCCGTGGCCATGGTCCCGGTCATGAGCGGCCAGGCAGTGGGCGTGACCGACTCAGCCTCACAGGACCGGGCCGATGCCCTGCTGGCCCGGATGACCGCGGCCGAGAAGGAGGCCCTCGTGCGCTGTGACTTCGCAGCCGTCGCCCACCTGGGCATCCCCGCCCTGACGATGGTCGACGCTTCGGCCGGCCTTCGGGGCGAGAAGGGGGTGACCGCCTTTCCCGTACCCGTCGCTCAGGCGGCGACCTTCGACGAGGGCCTCGCCGGCCGCATCGGAGAGGCGATCGGCGCCGAGGGCCGAGGCAAGGGCTACAACAACGTGCTGGGCCCGACCGTAGACGTGACGCGGACCTGGCATTCTGGCCGTCAGGCCGAGGGCATGGGGGAAGACCCGCTGCTGGCCGGCCGCCTGGGAGCCGCTCTCACCGTCGGCATGCAGAGCCGGCAGGTGGTCGCCACCGTGAAGCACTTCGCGGCCTACACGCAGGAGACCAACCGGTTCTTCACCGACACCGAGGTGACGGACCGCGCCCTGCACGAGATCTACGAGACGCCCTTCCGCCACGTGATCGCCGCCGCGCCGACCACATCGGTGATGATGGCCTACCCGAAGATCAACGGCACCTTCGCCACGCAGAACCCCGCCCTGTTCGACGACCTCAAGACGGGTATCGGCCTCCAGGGTTACACGGTGCCGGACTTCTGGGCCGGTGACGACCAAGTCGCAGCCGCCCAGGCCGGCATGGACCTCGCCGGGCTCGGACCCGGCGCGGTGACGCTTCCCGCGGGCAGCCTCACGGAGGGCGCGGTACCGGCCGCGCGGCTCCACGACGCCGCCCGCCGCATCCTCGTCCCGATGTTCGCGAACGGTCTCTTCGACAGTCCCGTACCGGCCCCCGCCGACGACGTCAGCACCCAGGCACACCGGGACCTCGCCCACGAGGCCGTGATCGCCTCCACGGTCCTGCTCGCCAACCGCTCGTCCGCCCTGCCGCTGACCACCTCGGTGAAGTCGCTGGCCGTCATCGGTCCCGCCGACGCCGACGCCGTGACCGGTGTGGGCGGTTCCAGCTACGTCGATCCCGGTACATGGACCACCCCGCTCCAGGCCATCCGGGCGCGTGCCGGGAACTCCGTCACGGTCACCCATGCCCAGGGCACCAAAGGTGACCTGCCCCTGACCGTGGTCCCCTCGGCGGTGGTGCGCGACAGCGCGGGCAAGGCCGGCCTGACCGCCGCCTACTTCGCGGGCGCCGACCCCACCGGGTCTCCGTTGCTGACCAGGACCGACACGGTGGTCGACTTCACCAGCGCGCCCGCGGCGAATCTCCCCGCCGTCTGGTCCGCGAGGTGGACAGGCACCCTCGTACCGACCACCACCGGTCTGCACCGCTTCTCCCTGCTGCCCGCCGGTACGGCCACCCTGAAGATCAACGGCACCGAGGTCGTCTCCGGCACCCGGCAGATGCGCCGCTTCTTCCTCGGCCCGTTCGACTACCCGCTCCAGGGAACCGCCCAGCTGACCGCGGGCCGTGCGGTGAGCATCGAACTGACCTATACCAACGCCACCGCCGAGACCGGCACCTGCGGCCTGACCCTGGGCTGGCAGCCAAACTCCCTGGTCCCCGCCGCGGTCACCGCGGCGCGAGCGGCCGACGCCGCCGTGGTCTTCGTCAACCGGATTTCCGGCGAGGCCATGGACCACTCACGACTCGACCTGCCCGGTGACCAGAACCAGCTCATCAGCGCCGTGGCGGCCGCGAACCCGCGCACGATCGTCATCCTCAACACCGACGGCCCCGTAGCCACCCCCTGGTTGAACGAGGTCGAGGCCGTCATCCAGCTCTGGTACGGGGGTCGGGGCATGGGTACCGCCCTCGCCGCCGTCCTCTTCGGCGACAGCGACCCCTCCGGCCGCCTCCCCGTCACCTTCCCCGCCGACGCCACCCAGGGGCCCGGCACCACCTCCGCGACCTACCCGGGCACGAACGGCACGGTCTCCTTGGACGAGGGCACCTCCGTCGGCTACCGCTACTACGACTTGGCGGGACAGCAACCGCGCTTCGCCTTCGGCCACGGCCTCTCCTACACCTCCTTCGCCCACGGATCGCCGGAGGTGACCCACGACCGGGCGAACAGGCGCGTCACCCTCTCCGTGACGGTCACCAACACGGGTGCGCGCAAGGGCACGGATGTGGTCCAGATCTACGCGACTCTGCCGCCTGCGGCAGCGGCGGAACCCCGCCGACTGGTCGGCTTCCAGAAGGTCACTCTGGAAGCAGCGGGCTCACGACGCCTGACCTTCACCGTCCCGCAAGGGGATCTGTCCGTCTGGAAGCCGGGCGGCTGGGTCCTCACTCCGGGCCTGTACACCTTCGCCACCGCACGCTCGTCCCGTGACCTGACAGCGCGGCGAAGCTTGACCGTCAGCTGACCGCGCCCGCCTCGGCACCCGGAGCACGGCCGTGCAAGGTCTCCGGGCGGTCCGTGCTCCAGGCCCCGTCACCGCACCGGCTCTCAGCACGAATTCCACTTGTGCGTACGAGCCACGGGGTGCGGGACCGCATCGTCCCCCAACCCGTCCGCCGTGCCGCAGGCCTGCGGCACCGCACACCCACGCCCCCACCTTTTGATCCGACCCCATCGGCACGGAGCATGCTCATGTCTTCAGCACCAAGACGCCCCGCCGCACGACACGGTACGCATCGCCGCACCGCGGCAGTCGTCGTCGCTTCCCTCATCGGCCCGCTGGCCGCGTGCGGCGGACACGTCGGCAGGGACGAGAACACCTTGAGGATCACTGCCAACGTCACCGACCGCACCTCCATGGACGCGGTGATCGCGGCCTTCGGCAAACTCGATCCCGAAGCGAAGGTGTCCGTGACCTACGCCGAAACGGATCAGCTCCAGGAGAACCTCGCCGCGCAACTTGCCTCGGGTGACGGCCCCGACCTCTTCACGGTATCGCCCGGCAACGGGAACGCGGCTTCCGTGATGCGCCTCCAGGCGGAGGGCCGGCTCTACGACCTCAGTGCGCGCCGGTTCGCCGTGGACCTTCCCGAAGACGCCGCGTCAGTCGTCCAGGTCAAGTACCACACCTTCGCCGCGCGCGGCACTCACACCCGTTCACGCGCCTGTCGCGAAGAGGACACCGCCTTCAGCAGCCGTTCCCTCTGCTCCATGAACTCGTGCGGCACCCGATGGTACTCATGGCCCCGTTCCCGGCTGCGCAGCGTGCAAACCGCCGCGAAAACGGCCAGGAACCCGTATCCGTGCAGTGATTCGGGGTCAACGCCGTCTACCCGGACGTGGAGCGCGCAGCGGCCGTCGGGCGGCCAGTGCCCGGAGGGAGAACGCCGGCCGGCGCGCGAGGTGGTCGCGGTGGCGTGCCGACCAGCACCGGTCCCCCGGAGCCACTCGCGTTCCTCTCGTCCCAGCGGGAGCGGCGACTCGTGTGCCGTGGGTCACGTTCGCGCGTGGCGAGGTGTGCCCCCGCTGTGAAGGTCGGGCATTCTCTCTCGGCGGCCGTGCGAAGAGGCACGGCCCGGCGACCGGCTGGGGGAGAAATGTCGCGACACGCGGGCAGGGAGCAGGAGCGGGGAACGGACCGCGGCCGAGGCGTGATCGAGGGGGCGTTCGCGCTTCTGGAGGCGTTGCGCGGGTGCGGCGGGGAGGCAGGGCTCACCGAGATCGCCGCGGGCTGTGCCCTGCCCAAGGGGAGCGCGCACCGGCTGCTGGAGCAGCTGTTGCTGGTGGGCGCGGTGGAGCGGCGGGGCAGCCGCTATCGCGTCGGCTCGCAGCTCTACCGCCTCGGGCAGGCGTGGGAGCCACACCCGGGTTTACGGGTGGCGGCCCGTCACCCGCTGCACCGGCTGCGGGCGATCACCGGGGCGAGCACCCTGCTGACCGTGCTGCACGACGGCCGGGCACTCACCGTGGCGTCCGTGCCGGGCGAGGCAGAGCCGTTGGTGCCGGTGCGGAACGGGATGAGCTTCCCGCTGGACACCGCGGCCGGCCAGGTGCTGAGCGAGCGGGTCCGGACCGGCTCCCGGGGCCGGCTGCCGGGGGCGGTGCTGGAGTGCGCGGAGGTGATGGACGGGGTGTGTTGCGCGGCGCTGCCGGTGAGGGGGCGCGACGACCGG
>NZ_JBSFVR010000065.1:0-27335 GCF_053592415.1 Streptomyces sp. NPDC002690
CCGCTCCGAACTCCACGACGCCTTCGTCTCCCTCGCCTGCAGCCTCATCTGCTACCGACGCCTCAAGAAGACCCGACCATGATCGTGTTACGAGCTCTTACGGTGCCTCGCCGCATTGTCGGAACGTCCGTATACATCCAGTGGGACAGCCTTTAGACGTATCGGGGTGATCCCGACAATGCGGCGAGCGTGCGTGCCAGGCGCCGAAGGGCAGCCGGGACTTTCACGACATGCTTCAGTGGAGTGCGCACGTGACCGAGAAGGCGAAAGTCTGGAGGGCACCCACCCACCCTGCCGTTCTCTTCACGCGAACGTACTTGTTTCCGTGGATGCGGAACCAGGATTCGAGTATCACCCCGATGACTAGGACCTGCACGCAGAGAGTGGCGACGTCGAGGAGACCGAAATCGCTGGTGCGTGCCACCAGTCCGGAAGTCAGCCCCAGGATCGCGGACATCGCGTAGAGCGGCGAGAACCTCCAGCCCATCTCCTCCTTCGTGAGATGGCCGGAGTCGCCCTTCCAGAAGAATCGCAGGAAGATGACGTGCAAAACCATGCACAGAGTGACGGCCAAGAGGGCCAATGTAAAGAGTGCCACTATTTCTCCAGGTGGTGCGGACGGATTGACGCCCCGGGCGTTCCCGCTCGTGTCTTTGCAGAGCGGGAACACCCGGGATGCTGCTACTTACCCCAGATCCATTGGCAGTCGTCTCGCACTCCGCGTAGGCCGGAGATTACGGCGATTGCTCCGCCGATGGCTCCTGCGATACGGATCCACTGCTTCTGCCGGATGCTGTGGACGCCTCGTCTGACCACCTGCTTCACGATTGCGGTCACCTTGCTCACCAAGGCGCGGAAGCCCCGTGACCGCAGGAGTCGCCAAGCCTTCCTGACCTTCAGCCCGTAACCCACGCCCGTGAAACCGGCTACAAATTCACCGACGGCGACGGCGCACCAGAATGCCTTGTAGAGCCAGTTTCCCCACCAGGACTTCCCGTCCAGATCCAACATTTGGATCGGATCGGCGGGGTACCCGTAGTGGTTGGGAGAGCCGTCCGAAACCGAATCCACCTGCAGAAAACGACCAATGGCAGGATCGTACAGGCGCACGCCCATGAGCGTGTAACCGCTCAGTGTCGCGCTCGCGCGCTGCTTGGTTCCGAGCCACCCGTAACCGGTTGCCGCCGTTTCGTAAGCGCTGTTTCCGTATTCGTCGTAGTGCTGAACCGTGCTGGCTGCGGCGGGGTTCAACGGCTGTTGCACGGTGATGTCGCCGTGCACGTTGGCGAGTTGAAGGACCGTGTCGCCCCCGGCCGCGGTAGTGGCGGCGAGCGTGCCGGTCAGGTCCTTGACGTTGCGGCTGACGGTCTCGCCGGACTTGGTCCAGGTGGGGCTGTCGCAGCCGCAGCCATAGTGGTTGGTGGTCGTGGTGTTGGTGCTCCAGGTGGCGTCCGCCGCCTGGGTCTGGGCGGTCTGGACCGCCAGACGGCTTGCGGCATCGAGTGCCCAGGTGTTGCGGTTGCTACCGATGGTTTCCGACGCTACGAGGTCGTTGCTGTAGTAGGAGAGTGCCGTGGCGCCGCTGGTCGTCGTGCGGCCGAAGGCGTCGTAGGCGTAGCCGGCGTTCACCAGACGGTCGGCGGTGTCAAAGGTGTACGACGTCGTTGTCGTGGTCGTGTCAGAGGAGGCGGTGTCGCAGTCGTCCGAACTCGACTTCAGTGCAGTGCGGTTGCTGTTCGCGTCGAAGGTGTAGGTGCGGGTGGCGCAGCCGGTGGCCGCGGTGTCGGTGGCTTCAGTGAGTCGCCCGGCACTGTCGTAGGTGTATCCGTACTCGATGGTGGAGCCGTCGGTCTGAGTGTGACCTGTCTGCCGCCCGGCCGCCGTGTATTCGGCGGAGTCGGAGGCGACGGTGATTCCCTCGGCGGTGGTGTAGACACGGCCGGTCTCCTGACCGGTGGTGTCGGAGGTCACGGTCAGGCTGTAGCCGCCGGGGAGGGCCTCGGACACGAGGGTGCCGTCGGCGTCGTAGGCACCGGAGAAGGTGCCTGCGATCGAGTCGGTAACCGAATTCACGGTGCCAGAGGTCCCGTACGCGTACGTCGTGGAGGAGGGAACCGAGTCGGTGACCTTCAGCGGCCGGTCCAGGACGTCGTACGTCGTGGTGCTGGTATTTCCAGCGCCGTCGTCGTAGGAGCTCTGGCGCCCGAGGGCGTCGAAGGAGTAGACGATCGTCTGTCCGTTCGCCGACTGCTTGGCTATCTGTCCGTTGTTCGGGTCGTAGGCGAGGGTGGTGGCGGGTGTCGCCGTGCCAGTCCCGCCGGTGATGACGGACTTGGTCGGACGTCCCGCGCTGTCCGTGCTGTTGGTGGTGGTGCGGGTCCCGCCGTTGGCGGTCTCCGTCTTGGTGGCGATCTGGCCCCAGCGGTCGTAGGTGTAGACCGTGCTGATGACGTCGGTGGGGTTGCTTCCGCCGCCCTTGATCGTGGCTGCCGGTGCCGTCCTGCAGAGCAACCCGGCCCAGATCACCGACGAGCAGGTGCCTGTGGACCCGGAGCCGTAGTACGTGTGGACGAGGGTGCCCGCGTCCGAACCGGACGATCCGGAGGTGCGGGAGGTGGCCACCTTTCCGGTGCTGTCGTACGTGGTCACCAGTGCGGAGGTATCGCCGCCCTCGGTCGTCCTCTCCTGACCGGTCGACCAGTCGTAGGTGGTGGACGTCTTGCTCGTGTCTCCGTCGCTCGTGTACCCGGCGATGGATGCGCCGGTCGTCGTGGAGGTCAGAAGGCCGGAGACCGCGGCGTCAGCGGGACGGTTCTCGTCGTAGCTGTACCCGGTGTGGGTGCGTGCCGGCACCACCGACCCGGCGGCCAGAGTGGCCGAGCTCGTGGTGCCCGTGAGCGCTGCGCCGAGGGTGATCTTGTGCAGCGGGCCGTACTCGTCGGTCGGCCGCTGCCCGTCCGCGGAGTACACGGTCAGGGTGGACAGCTGCTCGGCGCGGTCTGCGGTCGAGAGCCCGGTAAGTCCCAGCTCGGCGATTCTGTCGGCGGCATCGGCTGACGTGCCGAGCGCCAACTCGCGGTTGGCGGCGGTGAGCACGGCGGTGGTGTTGCCGTACGCGTCACTTTCCGTGGTGGTGATGGAGTTACCGGGGGCGGCGGTGTTGGTTTCCTGGCCGTTGGCGTTGAGATAGGTGAGGGTGGCCCGGGCGTAGTCGTCGGCGCTCAGGGCGCTTCCCGTGCTGGACTGAGGGATGCTGTCGGGAGGGAAGACGGCTGTGGCGTCGGTGGGCGCCTCGTCCTGGGCCCAGTCGGCCACGGTGTCCGCGTCCATCTGGTGTGGGGCAGTGGTTCCGGAGAGCGGCACATCGTAGACGACCGTGGTGGTGGCGCTGCCCGAGGTGGTGTTGACGGAGCCTTCGGCCAGGCTGGGGCGGGACGCGGAGAGAAGCATGCCCGCACCGGCAGTGAGGGCGGAGCCCGCCTTGCCGTAGGTGTAGGTCCATGCCAATTCCCCCGGCGGGGTGAGGGACGTGACTCGGTTGTCGGAGTCGTAGGTGTACTGGGTCTTCAGCCCGGGGCTGATGCGCGGGTCCCATACCTGGCTCAGGTTGCCGGAGGAGTTGTAGGCGTACGAGGCGACCGTCTCGGCGGTCGCTTTGCTCGCGCCGGGGTCGGTGGCCCACAGCTTGATCGCGCTGACCTGGTTCTTGTAATCGCCCGGTGTGGTGGCAGTGGCTGTGGTGGTGGTGGCGTAGACGTACTCCAGGACCCGGCACCCGATGGTGGCGGGGGCGGCCTGACAGGTGGCCTCGGTGTTCGCACCGGTCGGGGAGATCACGTATTTGGGGCGGGCCAGCACTGCACCGTTGACCGTGATTGTCTCGGAGACGGTGGCGACCGTCGAGTCCTGCACCGCCGACGCGGAGGAGGACAGGGTCCACGTCGTCGCGGTGGACGCCGCTTTGGCGAACACGGTCACATTCGAGTCCGTGTCCGTCAGGATGAACTTGGTACCGGTGAGTGTGCCGGACAGGGTCAGATCCTCGTACCCGGTCTCCGCGGCCCAGCCGCCGGCGGACGTGGCGGTGAACGCGATGGCGGAACCGTCGGCGGACAGCAGCTCCACCGAGGTGGAGGAGGTCTTGCGGATCTGCGTGTAGTCGCTGCCGTCGGCGGACACTGATGACGTCCAGCCAGGCCCGAAAATCTGCGCCTGGCCCTCGCTGTCGGTGCTGTTCGCACGCGAGGAGTAGGTGCGTTCCACCTCGGCCTCGAACGCGGTGGCGTCCGTCGCCGACAGGGAGTAGTTGCCCGTCAGTTCATTGACCTCGCCCGTGCCGACACTGGCGCTCGGCGCCGTGCCGGCATCGCGGTCGAGGGTGGTTCCCACCGTCTGCGAGTAGCCGGTGGTGGTGCCGTCGGTAAACGCGGCCCGCAGCTGGATCACACCGTCCTCGGAGAGGGTGGCCACGGTGTTCCACACCAGTTTGGTGGCGTTGCCGGAAGTGACGCCGACAGGCCAGGAGGAGACCGCTGCACCGGAGGCGGTGACGTCGCCCACGGGGACGGTGTGCCAGGCGTCGGTCTCGCCTCGCCGGTACTGCCACGTCACGCCCTTGTACGTGGGCAGGCCCTTGGCGGCCAGCGTCATCCGACGAGCCGTCGTCGCTCCGTCGGATGGGGAGATGACCGCCGCTCCGTCCGCGCCGACGCCGAAGGAGTACGCGGTGGCGGCGGTGGAGATGTTGCCGCCTGAGTCGACTGTTTTGGCGTACAAGGTGTGCCAGCCGTTGGCGGGGCTGATGCTGATCGTCAGAGCATCACCGCCATTGCCGTCGGTGGTGTCCAGCTTCCTCTTCGGCACGCTGCTGTCGTCCAAGCCCCACCAGTAGCCGGCGCCGTCGGTGGAGGCGGAGTCCAGGGTGCAGGTCACCGCGTCGGCCTTCGCCGTCCACGTTCCCGAGCCGTAGGTGTCACAGGTGACCACAGGTGCGACAGGCAGGCCGGTATTCATCACGAATGTGGTATAACCGGTCCAAGCTCCGTAATCCGTACCGTCGTTGGCGCGCACCCGGTAACGCAGATGTGCTCCGGCCGGGAAGGCGGACGCGGAGGGAACAGCCAGGGTCGCGGTCGAACCAGAGGCCACGGCTGCCGAGGTCGCGGTGTAGGAGTACGTGTTGTCCGCGTAGGCGGGGTCCGCGGTGATCTCGAACTGGCCTTTGGTCTTCGACCCGTCCGGGTCGGTGACCTTGGCAGAGAGAGTCGGGGTCAGCGAGGTGACGTACCGCTTGCCGTTGTAGGCGTTCACCGCTGAGGGAGCAACCGCTCCAGAAGCCGGGGCTGAGGGGTAGGAGTTGTACGTGACCGTCAGGTGCGGTTCGGTCGAGCCGTCTCCCGAAACATAGTTGGCCGACCGGAACCTGCGCCAGGTCGTCGAGTCGGTCTCCGAGGCACCCGCGACGCGCAAACCGTAGTTGGACGAGCCGTCCGCCCATGCCTGCACGATGGCGTCGATGTCGAAGTTCTCCGTACCCGCCGGGCAGGACGTGCTGTACCCGAGCGCGGCCGTGTTGGTCACCGCGCCGGTCGTGGTGGTCGCCGGCTGCGCTGACCAGGTGATGGTGGAGGAATCCCACGTCCCGGTGACCCTGCGCACTTGGGTGCCCGCCCCGGTGGTCGCACAGGTCGAGGAGTAGTACGAGTACAGCGCCAGGTTCGTGTCGGTGATGTGTTTGCCCTTGAGGGCCGACACGTCGAACTTCAGGTAGGAACGTGCGACGTCCGTCCCCGCGTCGTACGTGCCCGACTTGAGCTCGGTCGAGGAGACCTGGGAGTCGGTGTAGTCCGGGTTCTGCACCCAGGTGTCGGTGGTCACAGCGAGCGTCGAGGTGGGATCGACGGTGACCGGGTAGGTCAGGTCCTGGGTGAAGTAGTCCTCATCCGGAGTCAGCACCAGGCTCTGGCTGCCGTCGGCGGCTGTTTCGATCTCGGTAGCGACCCGGGCCTGGTGCTCGGATTCGCCCGATGCCTTGTGCCTGCTGCTGTCCCACATCATCGGTGCGGGAGCCTCGGCGACCAGCTTGCCGTCACTTCCCTTCAGCAGCAGATGGCCAGAGTCCGCCTGGGAGACCTTCAGTTCGTTCAGGTTCAGCGGGATCCGGTAGGAGACCGGTGCGTCCGGGGCACTGTCCAGGACGATGCTCTCGGAGAAACCCTGCGCCAGGGCGGTGACCTTCAGAGTCTGGTCGCTGCCCAGGTCATAGGAGGCGGTGTCGTCCTTAACTGTCGGAGTGGGCAGCTTGGATGCCCAGCCGATGCCGAAGCGGGCATCTCCCTTGGACACCGACGCCAGTTTGGTGTCGCCACCGTCGGACACGGTGACTTCCGCCGCCGCGGCGGCCGGAGTCAGATCGGCGCCGGTGTCCGCCAACGAGGTGTCGATGTTCTTCCAGGACCCGTTCTGGTTCACCCGGATCGGTCCGGCGTACGCGGTCGTCTGCAACTCCCCCGTGGGCAACGCCCAGGTGGTGGAGTCCGCCAAACGTTGCGACAGCACCTCGATCTTCCGGTCCTGCAGGCGTGCCATCAGCAACGCCGCTGACACCGAATCCGCCGACGATGCGGCAGAAGCGTCACCCCACACGGTGGTTGCCTCGACCGTGTTCTGTGAAGTAGTGGCAAATGCCGCACCTGACCCCAAAGACACCAGGGCTGCCTCTGCCGACAGGACTGCGGCAACGCCCAGAGCTATGCGCCCGAGCGCCGTACGAGGGCCGTATGAACCTCTATGCGGTGGTGTTTTCCGCCGCAACGCGTGCTTCATCTCTTCTCCGACGATCTATGCGGCGCCTGCTGCGCCGCCCGGAGAAGTATGCAAGGCGGATTTTCTGTGAATGCCATGTGAACAAAAGGAGAGATGGGGGTGGAACATTATGAATCGGGCGGAATGGATGCTCCGCCTGTCGGGCTGGAGCGCGTCCTCGGATGTCATGCTGACCGGTTTGATGGGGAGTAGAGGTATTTGGTGGGTGGATCGCCAGGCGGGAGCCGCTGGCGATCGGTACATAAACGGAATGTAAAGTTCCGAAACTTGGTCGACTGTCGAGTCGTCAGGTGTGCGGCCACGGGGTGGTCGGTGGACCCGGGCGGCCTGGGCGGAAGCGCCGGTCCGGCCTCATGAGCGCTTCCCGCGATCACCGCCGGCGTCGGCTGTCGCGATGGATCGCGCCCCCTGCCGGTCGCCGTCGAACGGGCATGGCGGAGAGGCGGGAACTCAGGGATCGAACGGATGTGGCGGCTGGACGCAGTGCGACACGGAGAAGGGGGGCTCCTTGGAAAAGGGCGCTGCCGATCAGGGGCGGTACCGCCACCTCTCGGGCGACGCGTTGAGGAACTGTGCAGGCGTCAAGAGGTGCCGTCGCCGCGGGGCCGGTGAGGAGCGGGCGTCAGGATTGGAATGACCCGGGCTCGGCCGAGGATTGCGTGGAATTGCCGTAGCTCACGCCGAGCTGCCCGTCCTCCCGCTTCCCGGCGCACCGAACCGCACCACGGGCCGCTACCGGGCAACCGGGCATTCCCGCCCGAAGAGAGTGATGGGTGGGAGTGGAGGCGATTCCCGGCTCCGCCGTTCCGCTGTGCTCCCTCTTCCCGGTCGCGGTGGGCGGCGCCGAGGGCGGGCGGTGCGGCGGCAACCCGGTGGGCGCGATGGGGAGACCGGTACCACCGTGCCGTCCGGCGGCCACCGGACCGGGCCTCGCCCCGGTCTTCGACCGGCTCACCGAGGAACACCACGCGATACAGCGGATGGTCGCCCGGCTCGCCCGGAAGCCGGTCGCCTTCGTCGAGGGCGAGTGCGAGGGTAACCGGGACGGGCTGGCCGCGGCCGTGGACCTGCTCACCGACGTGTTGCTGTCCCACCTCGCGTACAGGGAAGCGGAGCTGATCGAGCCGATGACACGGTTCGGCACCGGCTCGTCATCCGCCCGCGCCGTCCGACCGTCCGGGCCCCTCGGGCGCGCGCGGGCTGGGGACGCTGATCAGGTCGTGGCCGCGAGTACCGTCGTACGCCCGCCGAGCACCTGGGAGAACGTGTCGGTGACCTGGGCCAACGCCTCGGCCGTGCCGGGCGCGACGGTGAGAGTGCCGTCCTCGCCCACGGTGATGTCCTTGTCCACGGTGAACCAGCCCGGGACGATGTGCGCCGCGCCCATCGAACTCAGGACGGGCCGCAACGCGTAGTCGATGGCCAGTACGTGGGCTGTGCTGCCGCCGGTGGCGAGGGGCAGCACGGTCTTGCCGGCGAGGGCGTACTGCGGAAGCAGGTCCAGCAGCGTCTTCAGCAGCCCCGAGTAGGCGGCCTTGTAGACGGGGGTGCCTATCACCACCCCGTCCGCCTTCTCGAACATGGCCGTGGCGCCGACGACCGCCGGGTGCCCGATATCGGCGCCCAGCAGGGCCTCGGCGGGCAGTGTGCGTACGTCCAGCGGGGTCACGTCGTGGCCTTGCTCCCTGAGCCGGTCGTCCAGGTGGCGCAGCAGCCGTGCGGTGCGGGACGTGGCGGACGGGCTTCCGGAGACGGACAGGATGGTTGCCATCGGGCACGCCTTTCTCTTCGGGTCAGGAATCGTGGTGGAGCCGGGGGCGGACACCGGCTACGAGAGCGGTCACCAGGCACTCGAATCGACGTCGACGACCGGCACCAGTTCGTTGCGCAGTGTCTCCAGGAAGGTGACGATCTCCGCGGCGACCGAGCGGTGCTGCAGGTCGTTCAGGACGTCGTGGTGCGCGTCACGGACCACCGACAGGCGGGCACGGTCCAGGTTCTTCGCCGTACGGGCGAGCGCCTCACGGTCCGCGAGCGGGTCGCGGTCACCGACGAGGAGCAGTGCGGGAACGCCGGGTTCGCCCTCGTACGCCGCTGTGAGCAGGTGCGCGGGGACCGCCTGGTCGAGCGCGCCCCGCCGGGTTGCGGCGTCCGCGGTGAGTGTGGAGCGGTGGGCCGGACAGGCGGTACGGACGTCGAGTTCATGGTCCCAGTCCGCCCCGACGGTGGCGGCGCCGGTACGGGCCGGGAGCCCGGCGAGGACGACGGCGTCCGGCCGTACGGCGGACGGAGCGCCGCCCCCGCCGACGAGCGCCGCGACGGCGACGGCTCCCGCGTCGGCGCCCAGCAGCACGAGCGGACGGACGACACCCTCCGGGCCCGGGGAGGCGCCCTCGACGGCCTCCGCGAGCCGGCCGTCGAGACGGTTCAGCGAGCCCGCGGGGTCGGCGGGGTCGGTGACGGGAGCGTCGACGACGCGCACGCGGTAGGCGTCGGCGGCCAGCCGACGCCCGAGCCGGGCGTACGCCGCCCGGGACTCGCCCCTGCCGGGCACGACGACGACGGTGCCGCGCGTGCGAAGGCCCTCCGGCCCGAAGTAGTCGGTGTACTCGGTCATACGAGGCTCCTGCGGATGGTGGTGCATACGTTCAGCGGGTGCGGGTGCGGGTGCGTCGGGCATCAGCCGGCCGCGGCTTCGCGCGCGGCGGTGTGCCGGTTGGCGGGGACGGGCAGGCCGAGGTTGCCGCGCAGGGTGTCCGCCTCGTACTCGGTGCGGAACAGGCCCCGCTTCTGGAGGAGCGGCACCACACCGTCCACGAAGCGGTCGAGGTCGTCGTTGTTGCGGAAGGCCAGGTTGATGCCGTCCAGGGTGCCCGCGTCGAACCACGTCTCGATGGTGTCGGCCACGGTCTCGGGCGCACCGACGAAGGGGGAGCGCCGGAACGCGTTGACCGACTCGGCGACCTGGCGCAGCGACAGGTTCTCGGCCTTCGCCCGCTCGATGATCTGCGCCGCGCCGGTCCGGCCGCCCTTCTCGGCCAGATGCGCGACGTCCGGGAACGGCGCGTCCAGGTCGTGCACGCTGAAGTCGTACGCGCCGAAGGAGCGGCCGAGGAGCGCGAGGTTGCTCGCGAAGTCGTTGTCCTCCTCGAAGATGTCCCGCTCCCGGCGCCTGGCCGCCTCGTCGGTCGCACCGACGACCGGGCTTCCGTGGATGAAGATCTTGATGTGGTCGGGGTCGCGCCCGTAGGAGGCCGTGCGCTTCTTGATGTCCGCGTAGTACTCCCGCGCCTGCTCCAGCGTGCCGCCGGGCGCGTAGATGCCCTCCGCGACGCGCGCGGCGAGGTCACGGCCTTCGGGAGACACCCCGGCCTGGAAGATGACCGGCTGCCCCTGCGACGAGCGCGAGAGGTTGAGCGGCCCGGCGACCTTGAAGTGCTCCCCGACGTGCTCCAGGGCGTGCAGCCGGGAAGGGTCGAGGAAGACGCCGCGTTCCACGTCCGCCGGGAAGGCGTCGTCCTCGTAGGAGTCCCACAGGCCACGGGCGACCTGCACGAACTCCAGGGCGCGGCCGTAGCGGGTGGCGTAGTCGAGGTGTTCGTCCAGTCCGTAGTTCCGCGACGTCCCGGTGTCGAAGCTGGTCACCACGTTCCAGCCGGCCCGTCCGCCGCTGATGTGGTCGAGGGAGGCGAAGCGCCGGGCAAGGTTGAACGGCGAGTTGTACGTGGAACTCGCCGTGCCGACCAGGCCTATGTGCTTGGTGTGGGTGGCGACCGCCGACAGCAGGGTGAGCGGCTCCAGCCGGTTCAGGTAGTGCGACGGGTAGGTGGCGTTGATGAACTGGCTGTCGACGACGAACAGCGCGTCGAAGAGGGCGTGTTCGGCGGCCTGGGCCTGCTGGATGTAGTAGTTGACGTCGATGCTGGCGTTCTTGGCGACGCCCGGGTCCTTCCAGAGGCCGTGCTGGCCGGGGCCGCCGACGCCGTACGGATGGAGAGCGAGGTGGAGCCTGCGGGACATGGGTGTTCCTCTCGGTGGTCGGGAGATCGTGCGAGTGTCGGCGAGTGTCGGCGGGTGCTGGCGGGTGCGTCGGTCAGACGCCCAGTTGGGCGCGCAGGGCCTCGCGCTCACCGCGGTCGGCGGTGCGCGTGCGCAGTGTGGGCGCGGAGCCGACGAGCAGCCGGGTGTACGCGTGCTGGGGGCGGCCGATGACCTCACGGGCCGTGCCGACCTCGACGAGCGCCCCCCTGTAGAGCACGGCGATGCGGTCGGCGGTGCCGGCGACGGAGCCGAGGTCGTGGGAGATGAAGACGAGGGACGTCCCGCCGGCGCGGAGCTCCTTGAGGATCTCCAGCACCTGTACGCGGTTGGCCGAGTCCAGGGCGCTGACCGGTTCGTCGAGGATGACCAGGGCCGGTTCGGTGATCAGCGCGCGGGCCACGGCGACCCGCTGGCGCTGGCCGCCGGACAGCTCCCCGGGCAGTCGTCGGAGCAGATCCGCCGAAAGGTCCACCCGGTCGAGGAACGCGCGTGCCCTGTCGGCCGCCTCCGTGCGCGCCACGCCCTGGATGAGCAGGGGCTCGGTCAGCGAGGCCTCGATGGTGAGGTCGGGGTCCAGACTGCGCAGGGGGTCCTGGAAGACGTACTGGACGACGCCCCGCCGGCGCAGCGAGCGCCACTGGCGGGCACGGAACGAGGCAAGGTCCTCACCGCCGACGAGGATCGAGCCCGCCGATGCGCGCACCAGGCCGAGAACGGCGCGGGCGAGGGTGGACTTCCCCGATCCGGTCTCCCCGATGAGACCGACGGTCTCGCCGGGTCCGACGCTCAACGACACCCCGTGCAGGGCGCTCCGGCCCCGCCGGCCCCTCCCGTAGCGGACCTCCAGGTCCCTGATGTCCAGGACCGGGGCGGGGGGCTTTCCCTCCGTGACGTCCGTCCCCGTTTCGGGTGCCGTGGTGGTCATGACGCTTCCTTCGGGTCGAGGAACTTGTCGAGGCCGTAGCTCTCGTGCTCGGCGATGAGGAGCCGGGTGTACTCGTGCCGCGGCGCGTGCAGTACCGCCCGTGTCGGCCCCTGCTCCACCACGGCTCCCTCCCGCATCACGAGGACCTCGTCGCACAACTGGGCGACGACGGCCAGGTCGTGGGAGACCACCACGAGGGCCAGCCCGGTACGTTCGCGCAGTTCGGCCAGGAGATCGAGGATCTCCGCCTGGACCGTGACGTCCAGGGCCGTCGTGGCCTCGTCCGCGATGAGGGCCCGCGGCTCGACGGCGATCGCCGCGGCGATCAGGACCCGCTGGAGCATGCCGCCCGACAGCTCGTAGGTGTACTGGCCGTAGACCAGCTCCGGGTCCCGCAGCCGTACCGCGCGAAGGAGATCGAGGGCACGCCGTCGGGCTTCCCGGCGCTTCACACCCGTCTTCACCCGGATGACCTCGGCGATCTGGGCGCCCACCCGGATCGACGGGTTGAGATAGGAGGCCGGGTCCTGGAAGACGGCGCCGACCGTGGTGCCGCGCAGGGCCGTCCACCGGCGGGGTGTCAGGGTCGCGATGTCGGTGCCGTCGATCTCGACCGAGCCGCCGGAGACCTCGAAGTGCGGGGGAAGGATGCCGAGTACCGCACGGCAGGTGAGGGTCTTGCCGCTGCCGGACTCGCCGACGATCCCGACCGACTTGCCCGCGGTGAGCTCGAAGCTCACCCCGTGGACGATCTCCCGGCCCGTGGCGCCGTCCCCGATGCGTACGTCGCGGACGGCGATCACGGGCGCGGTCGGCGCCGGGCGAGCGGACGCGACGGCGGCTCCGGACCCCTGGACGTCGTCGCGAGGAGACGGGTGGGGGAGCGCGTCGGCCGAGACCGCGTCGTCGGGAACCGCATGGCCGGCAGCGGCGTTGTCGTTGCCCGGAAGGGTGTGCTGGGACAGAGCACTCATCGGGAACCTCCCACGGGGACGGGGGCGGACGAGCCGGTGCGGCCGGACTTGGCCGCCCGGCCGGTGACCAGCGCGCGGCCCGCCTCGCCGGACACGTCACGGATGGCGTCGGCGAGCAGGTTGCAGGCCCAGACCGTGACCATGATCAGCAGGGCGGGGGCCGCCGGGGCCCACGGCTGGTGGCTGAGGTAGTTCAGGTCCGAGGCGAGCAGACCGCCCCAGGTGGGAGCGGGCGGCTGCACTCCGATGCCGAGGAAGGTCAGGCTGGACACGATGACGAAGCCGACGCCGACGGTCTGGGCGAGCGCCACGGCGATCGGCGGCAGCACCTTGACCCAGACGTGGCGGCGCACGATCCAGCCGATGGAGGCGCCGGAGACGATCGCCGCCTCCACGTACGGTGCGCGGGCCACGGCCAGGGTGGCCGCACGGGCCACCCGGTAGAAGAGTGGCGAGACCAGTGCGCCGGTGACGAGCATGGCCTGGGTGATGCCGTTGCCCAGCAGGGCGATCACCGCGATGGCGAACAGGAGGAAGGGAAGGGCGACCAGGGTGTCCGCCAGGCGGAGGGTCAGCCACTCGAAGACCCGGCCCGAGTAGACCGACAGGATGCCGGGGACCGCCCCGACGACCAGGGCCGTCAGAGCGACCTCCAGCGAACCGAGGACGCTGACCCGCGAGCCGTCCAGGAGCCGGCTGAGGACGTCACGGCCCAGATAGTCCGTCCCGAGCCAGTGGGCGCCCGACGCCGGAGCGAGCGTGTCGCCGCTGACGGCGAGCGGGTCCTGGGGAGCGAGCCACGGCCCGCACACGGTGAGGAGGGCGATCAGGACGAGTACGGCCACGGCAAGGCGGCCGGACGTGAGTGAGAGGACGCGGCGCACCATCGTCAGACCCCCCGTTGTGATGCCGGCATCACGCGGGCCAGCAGCAGATTGATGATCAGGTTGAAGGCGACGACCAGCACGATCGACACCACGAGGACGCCCTGCACCGCGGGCACGTCGCCGGCCTGCGCGGAGTCGTTGGCGAACCGGCCGAAGCCCTGGAGGCCGAAGATCCACTCGGTGATCACGGAAGCACCGACCAACGCGGGGAACTTCTGCCCGACCGTGGCGAGAGCGGGCCCGATCCCGTTGCGCAGGACGTGGCCGAAGAAGACCCGCGAAGGACTCAGGCCCCGTACGACCGCGCCCGTCACGTAGTTCTCGCCGTACGCGGAGACGAGGCTGGAACGCAGCTGGCGCGCGACATCGGCGATGACGTCGAAGCTCAACGCGAGTGCCGGGAGCGTGATGTGGGCGAGCCAGGGACCGACGCCCTGTTCGGCCGGGATGTATCCGGCCGAGGGGAACAGCTGGAGCTGGACGGCGAGGACCGTGACCAGCACGATGCCGACGACGAAGGCCGGCATCACCGAGATCACGGTGACGAATCCCGTGATCGCGCGGTCGAGGAGGGTGGTGCGCCGGAGCGCCGCCACCGTACCGAGGAGGAAGCCGACGACCACGCCGATGACGAGCGCGAAGGTGGCGACCGAGAGGCTGACGCCCAGGCCGAGGCCGATCAGGGTCGAGATGTCGGCCCCGTTGACCCAGCTGGTGCCCAGTTCTCCGTGCAGGACATCGGTGAACCAGTTCCAGTACTGGGTCAGGAACGGCTGGTCGAGCCCCCATTGGGCCTCGACGCGCTGGATGGCCTCCGGGGTCGCCTCCTCGCCCAACTGGATGCGTGCGGGGCTGAGTCCGCTCATGGCCCGCAACGCGAACGTCACGAAGGTCGCGACCAGGAACACCGGTACGAAGATCGCGACCGAGCGTCCCAGCGCGGAGCCCACACGTCCTGCGGCGTGCAGCGCCCTGGCCCCGGCGATCGTGCGGCGGCGCTGGGGTGCCGCCTTGGCCGTGGTCGTCGTCATGGGGATGCCTCCTCTCTGCGGTGGATGGGAATGGTCAGGAACCGCCGGCGATCGTCACACCGGTCCAGTCGATGTGCGCGGGGTTCTTCGGGAGGCCGGAGACGGACTTGCTTTTCGCGAAGAGGTTGGGGGAGGAGAAGGTGAAGATCAGCGCCTTGCTCGCGAGGCCCGCGCGCGTCGCCTCCTGGAGCACGCTCGTGTAGTCGGGCGCGTCCAGGGGCGTCTGACGGACCTTGGCGACAGCCTCCCGGAAGCCCTTCGGCTCGTAGGGGCTGCTGAGGTTGAGGGGGCCGTCGGGCCCGAAATGCGCGGTGAGGGTCTGCACCGCGGAGTCGCGTCCCGTGGTCGAGTAGAGCGAGAAGGCGAGGTCCTTCGCGAAGAACGGGGTGGCCCAGTTCTTGTCGATCTTGATGGTGACCTTGACGCCCACGGCGGCCAGTTGCGACTGGACGATCTCCGCCTGGGGATCCTCGGCGGGGACGACCAGGTCGAGCTTGAGCTCACCCGGCCGGTGTCCCGCATCGGCCAGGAGCTTCTTCGCCTTGGCGGGATCGTAGGGGTAGGCGTTCTCCGACTGGGCGTCGTACGCCACGTACCCCTTGGGGAACGGCTGGTCGGTCGCCTCCCCGAGACCGAAGGTCAGCTTGTCGACGAACTCCCGGCGATCGACCGCGTAGCGGAAGGCGTCGACGACCCTGTCGTCGTCGAACGGCGCCTTGTTGACGTTCAGGCTGAGGTTGGAGGCGTTGAACCCTGGCTGGGTGAACACGTCCAGCCCCGCCTTCTTCGCCGCGTCGGCCTGGCTCGGGACTATGTCCGCGAAGTTGTACACGCCGGTCTGCAGGCCCGGGACGACGGTGGAGGCGTCGGGGGCGGACACCAACTCGACGTTGTCGATGTGGATGTTCTTCGCGTCCCAGTAGTCGGGGTTCTTCCGCAGAACCGCCTTGGTGCCCGGGATCAGCTGGTCGATGACGAACGGGCCCGCGCCGATGGGGTTCTGATCCAGCTTCGTGGGGCTCGCGGCGGCCTTCGGACTGGCGATCTGGAGGACGCGCTCACCGAGCAACTGCGGTATCTGGTAGTCGACCTGCGTGAGTCGGAGCGTCGCGTCGAGTCCGTCGGCCCGCACCGAGCCGATCGACGTCAGGTCGCCGAAGAGCGCGGAGTTCTTCTGCTTCTGCGCCCGTTCGACCGCGGCCTTCACGGCCGCGGCGTCGACCGGCTCGCCGTCGCTGAACTTCAGGCCGGGCCGCAGGTGGAAGGTGACGCTGTCACCCTTCTCGTTGTACTCCCAGCTCTCCGCGAGGTCGGGGACGGCCTTGCCCTCCTCGTCGGTACGGGTCAATGACGCGTACACCAGAGCGAGTTCGCGGAACTGGGCACCGCTGCCCGACACCACCGGGTCCCAGTGGGCGGGGAAGTAGGAGGAGGCCCACTTGAGCGTCGCGTTGCCGGCCGACGACGAGGCGCTGCCGCCGCAAGCGCTCAGGGCCGGGACGAGCAGGGCGACGGCGGCGGTTCCGAGGGCTGCGGCCCTCAGGCCGCCCGTCTTCCGGACCGACCGGGCGTCCGGTCGGCGTCGGAGCGTGAGTCGTGCGAGCATCTCGTTCTCTCTGATGAGTCCCCGCCCGGAAGAGGGCAGGGGGAAGCGGAGGAGCGTGAAGGGAGCGGCGCGGCACTCGCACGGAACCGCCGCCGGGGGTGCGGGCGTGCGTCGCGGGGAGGCGGCGGCGCACGACAGGGCAGGAGTGGGGCCCGGGCTGGGCGCCCCGTACTCACTGACCCGCACGGGTACGGCGAGGCGGTACGACGGAAGGCGAGGAGCTGACGCGGAGAACAGGCGCGGATCAGCGGGCCGGTGAACGGCCGGGGCTGCCGGCGGAAGGCCGGACGGCGCCTGTGGAACGGAGGTGCGGGACGGTCAGCGACAGAGTGCGCTGGAGGTGCGCCGCAGGTCCACGTAGCGGCACACCACGCCGGGGTGCGTCGTGAGCATGGGCCTCATCCTGGCCGCGGCCATCCGCGTATGTCAATGGACACCCATTGGTGTCTCATTGGGCGGGACGTCGCCGCAACGGCAGCTCAGGACCCTGCGAAGGGTCGGAAAGGAGAGTCCAGCCGACTTGATGCTTCGTCAGGATGCAGCCACAGAGGGCTGTTCGGCCCGCCCACCGGCACCGCGCCGGGCGGCGGCCAGACTCCGGGAGCCAGCAGCCGGCGCTCCGGCTCGGTCAGGCTCCGGTGGCGCTCCAGTGCCTCGGCCGGCGCGAGTCGGGCGGACGCCTCCAGCAGACCGGGGCACAGCTCCTCGAAGGCCGCCGCGTACGCCTCGTACGGCCGCCAGCCGGGGATGGTGCGACGGCCCGAGGGGGTACGCACGAGCAACGTCGGCAGGGCGTAGCGGAATCCGCCGTCGGGGGTCTCCCTGGCCGAACCCGGGTGCGGCGAGTCGCAGCGTACGGAACGCACTTCGGCGACCGGGCGCCGCGCTTCCGCGCGGTCGCGCTCCACCCGCTCGCGGGACGCGGCGGACATCGCGTCGGACCGCAGCCGGTCCAGGTCCAGCCCCGGGACGCCCCGGGCCGCGGCCACCGCGCGGTCGAGGGTGTCCGCCGGGTCGCCCAGCACGAAGACGGTCTCCCGCAGCCGTCGCAGAACGCCCTCCGCCACGTCGGCGCCCTGGAGTTCGGCGGCGACCGCGATCAGCGAGGAAGGCCAGGAGCTCGCCGCCACCCGTGTGAGCAGGGCCGCCCGGGGGGCGCCGGTGTGCGTACTGATCTCCTCGACGTAACCCGCGTACCAGGCCGTCTCGGCCGACGGATCCGGCGCCGGGTCCTCCACCTCGTCGTCGAAGAGCACGGCGTACGCCCGCCGCCAGCGGACCCTGCCCGCCAGCGCGGTCCGCAGCCTCCGGAAGACCGGCTCCGAGCCCCATGCCCAGGGGCACATGGGATCGGTGTACTCCACCGCTTCGACCAAGGGCGCCTTCCCTTCGCCCGCTGTCACGCGGCACCGATCGCCGACGGCCGCCCGTGCGCCTCGGAGGGCAGCAGCGAAGCGAGGCTCAGTCCGCCGAGTGTCGCGGCGGCGTCCGATTCGACCTGTCGCCACACACCGGGCAGGCCCACGGCGGGGCCGGGATAGTCGAGTCCGTCCAACGACTCGCCCCGCAGGGTTATCAGTTCGCCGTCCACGGCGCGCAACACGTCCAGCAGGGCGATCTCGCCGGCGGGTCTGCCGAGCCAGTAGCCGCCTTCGCAGCCGCGCTGGCTGCGCACCAGGCCGGCCTTGCGGAGCTCACCCACCACGGATTTCAGGAAGCGGAACGGAATGTGCTGTGCGGAGGCGATGGCTTCACAGGAGAGCGGACGGCCGGGATCACTCGCGAGCTCAAGAAGGGCGCGCGTGGCGTAGTCCGCCTTCGCGGAGATATGCATGGCCACATCATGCCCCCGCGAGCGGGACGCAGGCGACGTTCTCAGCGCACTCGCTTCCAATGTTGCGGGAACATTGCCGCAGGTGAAGGGGAAAGGACACCTCTTGACATCCTTTTCCGGGGCGTCCTAGCGTCCCAGCCATGAGCGAGCCGCTGACGACACCCGGTGAGGGTTTCCACCCTCACCTCCACGCGACGCAGGGCACCCCGAAGGCCCCCCTGCACACCCGCCTGCACCACATCAGGGCGGACGACCTCGACGGGGACACCGCGCAGACCGGCGGCATGCGCAGGTTCAGTGCCGTCAGCGGCAAGACCGTCGGCTCCGAGAAGCTGTGGATGGGCCAGACCCACGTGGCTCCCGCGACCGCGTCCTCCGACCACCACCACGGAGAGTCCGAGACCGCCATCCATGTGGTCAGCGGGCACCCGGAGTTCGTCTTCCTGGACGACTCGGGCGACGAACCGGAGGAGGTGCGGCTGCGCACCTCGCCCGGTGACTACGTCTTCGTCCCCCCGTTCGTACCGCACCGCGAGGAGAACCCCGACCCCACCGAGGAGGCCGTGGTCGTCATCGCCCGGAGCACCCAGGAGGCGATCGTGGTCAACCTGCCGCGTCTGTACGCCCTGGAGCCGGACGGGCCGGGCGAAGGCGCCTGACGCCGAGACCGAAATCGCCGGACGGGAAGTGATCGCCGTGGGCCCCCGCAACACCTCCGGGCGCAGGCCGGCCCCGATACCCCGAGCGCGAACATCCGCACCGGATGCGCGAGATGCTCCGGCGCCGTCCGGGAACTCCAGCCGTGGTTCGACGCGCTCGCCCGTACCTCGTCACCACCCCGGCTCCGGGTAGGCCCGGCCGTCTGCGATCCCCTCGACGGCCGCACGAGCGTAGGCGACGATCGGCTCCGGCAGTCGCGCAGGGTCCCACCTGCACATCGTCGACACCCCTGGCGGGCAGCCGCGGATGCAGTTGGTGTTCCGGGCCCGCCGCCGGGAGGGCGTTCCCGAGATCCGTGAGCCCGACAAGTGCCTCGCCCGGCAGTTCTGGTCATCGACCCGGCGGACCTGGAGCTGGTGCACGTCGACGTGTGCCGCCTCGCAGGACGCTCCCTTCCTACTCGCCGTCCGGCTCGGCCGCGGGCGATGGTGTCGTGGTGTCCATGCCGCGGCGTGCGCGGGCGATGCCCCAGCCCACCAGTACGGCGGCCACGGCCGTGAGCAGGAGACCGGCCAGGGTGACAGCATGGCCGAACTCCGCTGACTGGTCGGCGCTCCAGTTCCTGGCGGCGATGTCGCCGGTGAAGAGGGCCGCGAGGATGGTGCCGCTGACGGCGATGCCGATTCCCGTGGCGACTTCGCCGGAGGTGTCGACGAGCGCCGCTCCGATGGTGGTGCGGCTGGCCGGCAGGCCACGCATCACGTTGGTCCCGGCGACGACACCCACCACGCGCATCCCGGCGGCGACGAGGACCAACGCGAGGGCGACCCACACGTATCCGAAGCGGCCCAGCAGGGCGTAGACGGCGAGCCCGCACACGACGGATCCCGCACCGAGCCAGGCTGCCTTGTCGAAGCCCACACGCTTGAGCAGTGGCCCGATGAGAGCGCCGCCGGCGATGAGCACGACAACCTGCGGCAGCATCCCCAGGGACGCTCGAGCCGGCGTCCAGCCCCAGTCGAGCTGGAGCTGGAGGGTCACGAGGTAGCCGAGGCCCGCGACGGCGAGGCCCGAGGCGCCCTTGAACGCCAGCCCGCTGGACACGAGCGGGCGGCCGACGAGCTTGAGATCGAGCAGCGGATGGCCGACGCGTCGCGCACGGACGACGAACAGCACGGCCATCACGACGGCCGCTGCCGTGGTCAGCCAGGGAGCAAGGGACGCGGCGCCGGTGTCGACGAACAGGGTCGGGGCGACCAGCGCGGACACGATCGCCGCCGTCCCGAACAGGGCACCGAGGCCGTCGACGGGGTCACGGTGCAGCTCGTCCTTCCGGTCGGCGGGGATGCCGCGCCGGATGCCGAGGAAGGCGAGTACGGCGATCGGCACGTTCACCAGCAGCAGCGCCTGCCACGGAGCGAACGCGAGGACGAAGCCGCCGGCCGTGGGCCCGATCGCGAGTCCGACCAGCCCCACGGTCGAGATCAGCGTCGTCGCACGGACCCGGAGCCGGTCCTCGTCGAACAGCCGGAACGCCAGGGCCAGGGAGCCCGGCGTCGTCATCGCAGCCGCGACACCCATCGCCGCACGGACCGCGATCAGCTGCTCCGCCGTGGTGACGAACGCGGTCGCCAGGCTCGCCGCACCCAGCAGCACCAGTCCGACCAGCATGATCCTGCGGCGGCCGACCCGGTCGGCCAGCGCGCCGAAGGCCAGCATCAGCCCGCCGAAGACGACGGCGTACACGCCCGTGACCCACTGCAACGCTGTCGTGGACGCGGAGAGCTGTCGGCCGATGGTCGGCAGGGCGACGTTGAGGATCGAGTTGTCGAGCATCTCGAACAGGAACACCGCCGACAGCCCGGCGAGGGCTGTCCACGCTTCCCGCAGGGAACCAGGCGAACGAGAGGGCTCGGGGGGGACGTCGACCTCGTCGACCGTTCCCGTACGTCGGACATCCATGGCGCACTCCTTCAGGGAGAAGAAGTGGCGGTCCGTCCGGCACCGCGTACGAGCCCTCGGCCCTGCTCATCGACAGTGTCGATGCCCAGCAGTGCCCACAGGCTTTTCCTTCGAGTCCACACATCGTACGACAACCATCAGAGGTCACGTCGCGGTGCTGCGCCAGGACGTGTGTCGAAAGTGGCGCCGTCCGGCCGGAGGGCGGGTCCGGCGGAGTCCGGTGCGTGCGATCGCAAGGCGGAGGGGCGCACCGATACTGGATGTATCGGGGTGATCCCGACAACGCGGCGAGCGTGCGTGCCAGGCGTCGCCGGACAGGCGGGACTTTCGACACACGCCCTACCAGACATCGCCCGACACTCAGGCCCGACGTGGCCCGCGCCACCACAGCACAGCGAGTCACCGCCGCAGCACAGGTACGCGTTGGCGAACGTCCCCCGGCGGATGAGCAGACCCCGTCCGATGTCGTCCACGGCGGAGTCGTGGGTGCAGATCGGGCGACCGATCCCGTCCGGATGGTCCTCGAAGTGCTCGGGCCACTGAGCGTCCGGGGCGGCCGGGACCCGTCCGTCGAGGGCGCTCATCCGCCGTCTCCGTCTCCGTCTCCGCCAGGGGCCTCGGCCTGGTAGGCGGCGGCTTGGAGGGTGAACATCTGGTGATACTCGCCGCGTTGAGCCATCAGGGACCTGTGGTCGCCGCGTTCGATGATCCGCCCGTCCTGGAACACGAAGATCTCGTCGCACTCGATCACGCTGGCCAGCCGGTGGGAGATCAGAATCGTGATGCGGTCCACGCGGTGCCGCCCGCGCAGCACGGCGGTGTAGGCGGCGTGTTCGGCCCGCGGGTCCATGCTGGCGGTCGGCTCGTCGAGCAGGAGGACCGCGGCGTCCTTGTACAGACCGCGGGCCACCGCGAACTTCGCCCAGTTCCCGCCGGAGAGTTCCTCGCCGTCCTTGAACCGCTTGGAGAGCGGAGTGGCCCACTGCTGGGACAGCCCCGCGATGACCTGGTCCGCTCCCGCGGCCGTCGCGGCGCGCAGGGCACGCTCCGGGTCGGCCCGGGCGATCGTACCGGCGGAGATGGTGATGTTCGCGAGGGCCGAGAGCGGCCACTCCACCGGGTCCTGGAGGACCATGGCGACCTGTGCGTGCAGGCTTTCGGCGTCCATCGTGAGCACGTCGGTGCCGTCCCACGCGATGCTGCCGGACGTCGGTTCGTACAACCCGGCGAGCAGCTTGGACATCGTCGACTTCCCGGAACCGTTGGCCCCGACGAAAGCGACGGTGGAGCCTGCGGCCAGTTCCAGGGAGACGCCGTCGAGCGCCGGCTTCTTCCCGTCGGGGTAGGTGTACGCGACGTTCTCGACGCTGATCTTCTTCACCTGCCGGGGCGCCGCGACTCCCGTACGGCGCGGCAGCAACGTCCGGCACTTCTCCAGGAATCTGTACAAGTCCGAAACCCACAGGGCGTGTTCGTAGACGTAGTGGGTCGCGAGCACGATCCGTGTCAGGGTGCCCTGGCTGGCCCGGATCGCGAGAACGGCCCCGCCGCCGGAGGCCAGCGGCAGCCAGCCCACGATCGTCATCCAGGCGAGCGCGGCATAGGTCAGGCCCGTGGCGACGCCGCCCACCGCCCGGCCGAACAGTGAGGTGCGGGCCTCGGCCCTGCCCAGTCGCGTGTCTTCCTCCTCGATCCGCCGGGCGATCCGCTCGTGCTCGCCCAGCAGCGCCGACTGCGCGGTCGAAGAGCGTAGTTCCGCGGCGGAGTCGCGATCGAGCAGCAGCCAGGTGAACAGCCGGATGCGCCGCTGGAGCGTGCTGTAACGGACCTGGCTGAGGAAGCGCATACGCGCGGAGCGCACCGAGGCGAGCCCCTGCGGGATCACGGAGGCGAGGAGCAGGGGCAGCAGAAGGGGGTGGAGCAGAGTCAGCACCGACGCGGCGCCGACGAGCCCGAGCAGCGCGGAGGCGAGTTCCATGATCTGCGCGATGGACTGGCGGGCGTAGAAGATCCCTCGGTCGTTGGCACGGTTCGATTCGTCCGCCCAGTTCGCGTCGTCGACCGCCTCCAGCCGCACGTGGGCGGCGAGGCCGAGGAGGTCCATTTCGATGATGCGGCGGACCTTCGGTGTCAGGCGGGCCTGATACAGGGCGACCCCGGCGTCGAGTACGGCACGGAACATCAGCAGGCCGGCCACCAACGCCAGGGAGGGGAACGCGGCCCGGATACGGTCCGGTGTGGCTCCCTGGGCGAAGAGGGCCTGCAGGACGCCGATCGAGGCGAGCAGCCCGAACGCCGCCATCGCCGCCGACCCCAGTTGCAGGACGATGACGGCAAGGGTGGCCCGCGCATCGGCACGCCATGCCATCCCCAGCACGTGGCGGACGATCGTGGGGAGCGTGGCGAAGATCTTCCACATGCTGGTGCGGGACGCCTCACCGTCCCAGGTCGCCCAGTACGCGTCCGCCAGCTCGTCACCGAGCTCGGCGCCCTCGGGGGAGGGCGCGGCGGACGCCGGGGGCAGCGGCAGGGGCTCGGTACGGGAATGCGGAATGCCGGAGGCGCCCCGCGCGGTCGAGGACAGCGGGTCGGTCACTTCTGCCTCCCGTCGATCGTGGTCCGCGCCGCCCTCGCGGGCAGCAGCCCGACGGCCAGAGGCGCGGGAAGCGCCGCCACTCTCGCCGGGATGGCTGCCCGGCTGGGCGCGATCATGCGGCCCACCTCGCATCCGGCCGTTCCGAGCGGCGGACCACGTCGAGCGCGTCGAGCGCGTCGAGCGCGTCATGGTGTGTGGCGGGCCGCCGCTGGTCACACCCGGGCGTCGGATGCGCGAGGGCGAGTACAGGGTTCATGACGTCCTCCAGTGGGCGCGTGCGTGGGAACGGTGCTCGAATCCGCCGCCGGGGTATCCGTGGGCGTGATGCTCAACGACCCGGTGGGGATATCGAACGCATGTGTTTCGGACGGTCTCGGAACCCCGGTTCCTCTGCCTTCTGAAGGGTGCGGGATGCACGGGCCCTTACGCCGCAACGCCAGTTCGCTGACTGGGTGTTGGCCGAAAAAACGCCGCCGGTCCCGGAGGCGGGGACGACGCGGTGTCCATCCGGGTCCTGCCGTACTCGGGCCCCGTTCGGTGGAGCGGAGGGCCGGCAGACGGATACGGTGATGAACCCGGGGAGCACCGTTCCGGCGCTGCGAGAGGACATGTGACTCACCATGGACCAGACCCGCCGCATCATCGTCACGGCGATCCCCGGCGCGGCTCTCGCGGCCCTGGCGACCACATGGGCCGCAGCAGGTTCCCCCGTGCCGGCGGACGGTCGGGCGCACGCGGGTACAGCGGTCGGCGACGAGCTGGTGGCCTCCCTGGAAGCAGCGGCGGCCGGCCTCACCGCGCAGACCACGGAAGAACGCCGGCACACCGCGCCCGTACTCGACGCCCTGCTGAGCACGGTCACCCACCTCATCGACGAGGCGCGCTACGACGACCGGCTCGGTGTGCGGTTGCACATCCTCGCCGCAGGGCTGGCGCAAACCGTCGGGTGGCATCGCTTCGACCTGGGCCACCACGGTGAAGCCGCCCGCTACTGGGTCGGCGGAATGCGCGCAGCCCACGCCATCGGCGACCACGACCTGCGAGCCGCCCTCCTGGGCGACCTCGCCTACCAGGCGTCATGGCGGGACCGCCCCCGCACGGCCGCCGGCATCCTCGAACGCGCCCTCGTCCGCGTCCACCACCCGGCGGCTCAGGCACTCCTGCGGCTCCGCCTCGCTCGCTCCCTCGCCGCCCAGGGCGAACGCCAAGGCGCGTTGCGGGCACTCACGGCAGCGGAACACCTGCTGGGCGCGCCGTCCGACGACCCCGTTCCCGCCTGGTGCGCGTGGTTGTCCGAGGCGGACCTCGCGGTGGACTCCGGTCAAGCGCTGCTCGACCTCGGGGACACGCGCCGAGCTCACCTTCTCATCCGCGAGGGGCGGAAACTGCTGCCACCGGCCCGGAACAAGACCCAGGGCGTGTTCCTCGCGTACGCCGCGCGCTCCCATCTCGACCTCGGAGAACCGGACACGGCCGCAGCGGCGGCCACCGGGTCCTACTTCCTGGCGAAACGCATCGGCGCACCCCGCTGCGAGCGACTCGTCCGCGATCTCGCCCCTCGGTTCGCTGCCCACCCGACTGCGCAGGGAGTTCCCGAACTCCTCGAACTCATGGCACGGTGAGTGCTTTTCGACCCGGGGGCAGCTCCTTCGAGCCGGGCTGCGGTGCAACACGATGAAACCGCACCCCCGCCCTCGGCGAGGGACGCGTCATGGAGGCGGGGCACGGTCTGTCCGTCGTACGTGGACGCCGTGACGCCTGCGGGCGTCACGGCGTGTCGGGCGTCGCGCACCGGTCCACCGCCGATGACGGGGGCGGTCATCAGCCGGTGACGGTCACCGGGCCGTACGCGGAGAGGTCGGTGATGTTCATCCGGCCCGGGGTGGTGGCCGTTTTGAACCCTTCGGACCCCCGGAACCCGATGCAAGTCCCGAGGGCCCCGGCGTGCCGGGAGGCCGGCCCGCCGGGGCCCTTCGCGGTCGCAGGTGCTGCCTTCGGCAGCCTCAACGGCGCAGGCGGGCCTGCACGAGAACGGCGTCGTGGTCGGTGTACGCGGCGGGCTCGACCGTCACCTTCGGCGCCGCGAGGTTGCCGTACACGTGCTGGATTCCGGCGGCCTGGGTGGCGGCGGCGTCCGTGAGCGTCCACATGCCCTCGGGGGCGCAGGACGCGTGACGGTTGACGTCACCGGCGAAGATCGTCCGGGGGCCCCGGGAGGCGAGGACCGCGGCGAGTTCGGCGCACTGGACCGAGTTGGTGCTGTCGGCCGCCTCTCCGTCGGTGGACAGGTGGCTGCTGCACACGTTCACCCGGCGTGCGGTGGTGACACACAGCCAACGACGCTCCTCGACACCGCTGAACACCGAGTACGGCGCGTCTTGCGAGGAGCGGATCGCGTCCTTCGTGAGGACCGCGTTGCCGAAGACGCCGCGGCCGGTGGGCGTCTTGCAGTCCAGCGGGGCGCCCCGGTAGATGACCGTGGCGAACCGGTAGTGGTAGCCGGTGCGCGCGGCGATCTCGGCGACGTCGCCGCTGCACGCCTCGTTGAGGGTGACGGCATCGACGTGGTGGGCGTCGACGCGCTCCACGACCTCGTCGAGGACCTTCGGGTACGCGGTGCGGGCGAAGCAGCCCGCGTACCCGCTGGAACAGACGTTCATCTGGAGGAGCGAGAACGGCACCCGGTTTCCCCGGTCTCCCCGCTGTCCGTTGGCCGCGTCGTGGGTCGAGCCATGGGCCGCGTCGTGCGTACCGTGCGACGGGCCGGACGCGTGTCCGGCGGCCGAGGCGGCGGCGGGCGACACCAGGACCGCGGCGAACACCGACAGGGCGAGAGTGAGGGCGCGCAGCCGCGCCGCTGTGAAGTGGATCATGATGCGAGTGTGCGGAACGACGTGCCGCCTGAGAAGTGGGGCGAGGAGCTGTTCACGGACGCTTCCGGCGCCCTTCACCCCGCTGCCGGCTCCGAGGCCGGCGGGAACCGCTCCCGTCGGCGTACCGGACCGCTGGACGTTCAGAGACCGAGGACGTTCACAGACCGAGGACGTCCTTGATGGTGCGCAGGACGCCGTCGTCGGTGTGGGCCGGGGCCGTGTGGCGGGCGCGGCCGAGGATCTCCGGGTGGGCGTTGGCCATGGCGAAGGACCAGTCGGCGGCGTCGAGCATCTCAAGGTCGTTGAGGTAGTCCCCGAACGCCATGGTCTGCTCGGGTCCGATGCCCATGTCCTGCTGGAGGCGGCGTACCGCCACGCCCTTGTCGGCGGTGCGGTTCATGACGTCGATCCAGTGCTTGCCCGAGACGACCACCCGATGGGTGTCGGAGAACTCCGCCAGGGCGGGGGCGGAGCCTTCGGCCCCGCCGAAGTCGAGGACGGCGACCTTGATGATCTCGTCGTCGACGGCGGTGGCGTCGTCCACGACACGATGCGCCCGGTAGTACTTGCCGACCTCGGCGAGGAACGCCTCGTCGCCGCGTTCGGTGTACGCCGAGCGCTTTCCGCAGACCACCACGCCGACGTCACCGCCCTGCGCCGCCAGCTCCCTGACGCGGGTGACCAGACGGGCGGAGACCGCGGGGTCGAGCGGGTCGGAGGACAGCTCCACCCCGTCGCGGACGACGAGGGTGCCGTTCTCCGCGATGTAGACCATGCCCGCGTCGACGCCCTCGAACAGGTGGGCAAGGGTGGCGTACTGGCGGCCACTGGCCGGGCTGAAGACGATGCCTCGGCGGCGCAGTTCGTCCAGCAGGGGCCACAGGCCCGCCGGTACGTTGCCGTCGGCGTCCAGCAGGGTGCCGTCCATGTCCGTGACGATGAGCCGGATGTCGGGGTGGCCGGCGGGCGGACGCGTGTCGCGTCGGGTGTGCATGGTGATCCTGAGGTCGGCGGGTCGGGGCGGAGGCGTATCGCTACTCATGCCTGCATTCTCACTCGTGAACCGTCCACAACTCGCTTCCGCGGCTGCTTCACCCGGCACACGACGCTCCCCTACCCAT